>NZ_PPQR01000027.1 GCF_002902085.1 Staphylococcus simiae | reverse complement strand
ATGTATAAATCCATATTCTAGTAATAAAAATATTGAATTTTTATACTTATTTGTTTAGAATATCTTTATAACATAGTTGGATAGAATTTCGATTTAATAAATACGAAGGAACCTTGCTACAACAAGATGTGCATCAGAGGAGTGGTTTGATAATGAGTAAAATCAAGGATATTAATGATTTAGTTAGTGCAACATTTCAAGTGAAGAAATTTTTTAGAGACACAAAAAAGAAATTTAATTTAAATTATGAAGAAATATATATTTTAAATTATATTATAAACAGTGAGTCTAATGAAATTTCATCAAAAGAGATAGCGAGATGTTCAGAGTTTAAGCCATATTATTTAACAAAGGCTTTACAAAAATTAAAAGACTTAAAGTTACTTTCAAAAAAACGAAGTTTACACGATGAAAGAACAGTTATTGTTTTTGTTACAGATACTCAAAAGAAAAATATTAAAAAATTAATTTCTGAGTTGGAAGAATATATTAATAACTAATGGAATGTTAGGTTAAATGTAACAGATTTGATAAAGATTTATTAAAACGAAAATATAGTATTCAGCGTTGGAATAATCACTTAACTTAAAATGAATACGTGTCATAACAAAAAGACTAGGATAAATCACACCTTTACAACTAAAGTTGTGAGAATCCTAGTCTTTTTTATTAGTATTTTCTTAAAAAATCAAGTTGACGATCATAAATATGTTCTGCAATAAATCCTTGGATTGTACCTAATATTTTTTCGATTGTTTGTGTACGATAAGCTAAAATACGTATAGCTAAACCATGTGTAGGTAGTTGAGAAATCGATAAACGACAATCATAGGTTGTTAAATAATCTTTAACAGCATCATATATTTGATCAATTAATTTTTGATTCACATCAGGATGGATAAAGTAGGCTGAACCGTAATGTGAATAACCTTCCATATATCCTACGTCACTGATAGATTGTTTCGCTGGTTCTAATAATAAATTATCAAATGTAACAAGTTCATTATCAATATATATTTCATTTACCAAATGCATATAGTTATAAGAAAAATCTTTATCTTCTTTTGAATAACCTGGAGTGATAATATCCGTATAAAATAATGAACTTGAGCTGCTTAAATTAAAAGTATTATGCTGATAAAAATTTGAATTTTCATAAGCAATGATTGGATCAGCAACATATTCCATATAAGCATTATCTTTGAGTGTGAATGTTTGATATTGTTCTACACGATCATTAGGTGTTTTATATATTTTAGTAGCACCTTGAGATGTTAAGGTTACTTTAGCATTATCATCGACATTGACATTCATGCGATAACGGTCACCATCTAAATAACCACCACCCACATTGACAATATAAAATGTAGGGATAGTTGAGTTGTTTAGATATACTGGACGTATCACTTTTAACGCTTTTTCAAAAAAGATATCTCTAGAAACAGATTTTTGTCCATTGAAAAAGACTGTTAAATCTAATTGGCCAGTCCAACGTTGTTGTTCGTCAGCCATTATGCTAGTCCTTTAAGTAATGTATCGCGCTCGATCCAATCGATCACTTTATCTAAACCTTCGTCAGTTTTTAAGTTAGTAAAAGCGAATGGACGATCACCACGGAATACTTTTGTATCTTCAGCCATTTGGTCTAAAGATGCACCGACGTATGGTGCTAAGTCAGTTTTGTTAATAACGAAAAAGTCTGACTTGATCATACCTTGTCCACCTTTACGTGGAATTTTTTCACCTTGTGCAACGTCAATGATATAAATTGAGAAATCAACTAATTCTGGACTGAAAGTTGCTGCTAAATTATCTCCACCTGATTCAATGAAAATTAATTCAATATCGTCATTGCGTTCTAACAATTCATCAATAGCAGCAAAATTCATTGATGCATCTTCACGAATTGCAGTGTGAGGGCAACCACCAGTTTCTACGCCAATAATACGGTCTTCTGGTAAGACACCAGAATTGACTAATATTTTTTCATCTTCTTTAGTATAAATATCATTGGTAATAACACCGATACTCATATCTTTTGAAAGACGTTTTACTACTTTTTCAATTAATTGAGTTTTACCTGCGCCAACAGGTCCTCCGATACCAATTTTAATTGGATCTGCCACAATAAAAACCTCCTATGAAATGAAGATTCTGACGTTAACATTTTCATGTTCCATTTGATTCATTTCTAAACCTGGAGCAGTTAAGCCAAAGTCAGTTTCTTGTAAATTAAAGATATGCTGTCTTGTTTGTTCAATAAATGGAATCATATGCGTGACTACTTTTTGACCAGCTGTTTGTCCAAGTGGTATGGCACGCACAGCATTTTGAGTCAAACTTGAAACATTTTGATATAAATAATAATCGATAATCGTTGCTATATCGATACCTAAATAATGTCCAAGCATAGTAAAGCAAATGGCTGGATTAAGCTTTGCTTTTTTATCTTTCATTTGTTGATAATACCAAGCAATCCACTCACTGTCATATAGTTCTAATGCCAGTTTTACCATACGCGTACCCATTTGTTTAGCTCCAACACGAGTCTCTTTAGGTAAGCTTTGAACATAAATTAATTGATCCATTTTTAAAACTTTGTCAGGATCATTATTTTCAAGGGCATCATAAACAATACGCATAGCTAAGCCATCTGTATAAGTTAATTGCTCGCTTAAAAATATTTTCAGCCATTTAATAAATGTTTGATCATCGTGAATATCATTTCTTTGAATGTATGTTTCTAATCCAAACGAGTGACTAAATGCACCAGTTGGAAATTGTGAATCACAGAACTGAAATAGTCTTAGATGTGTATGATCAATCATGAGAATGTCCTATATGTCTGAAGGCTTGATTGACTTTACGATCTTCATGAACATATGGGATACCTAAACTTTTTAATAAGTCTTCTACTAAATAATCATATTGTACTAACATTTCAGTTTCTGTAAATTGTGCTGGTAAATGACGATTACCTAATTGATGAGCAATGTCTCCCATTTCTTGCAATGTACGTGGTTTAATCACTAACACGTCTTCAGAATTTACGTCAACAATAATCATATTGTGGTCATCTGAATATAAAATATCTCCGTATTGCAAATCGATAGGTTGTTTTAAACGAATCCCAATTTCATTACCATGATCTGTAACAACACGTTGGATACGTTTTACAAGGTCTGAATTTTCAAGATAGACTTTTTCAACATGTTTTTGCTTTTCGTCATCTGATAAATTGGCAATATTGCCTTGAATTTCTTCTACAATCATTATTAAATTCCTCCTAGAATAAGAAGTATCTTTGAGTTAATGGTAACTCAGTTGCTGCTTCACTTGTGATTTTTTCACCATCAACATAAACTTCATATGTTTGAGGATCGACATCTAAATCTGGTGTCGCACTGTTATTTTTCATATCGGCTTTTGATAATTGTCTAATATTATGAACAGGGCGAACCATACGTTTTAAGTTTAAAGCACGGTTAATACCATTTTCATATGCTGTTTTAGAAACGAATGTCATAGATGTGCTTGTAAGGTTACCACCAAATTGACCATACATTTTACGATATTTCATTGGCTCAGATGTTGGAATTGAACCGTTAGCATCACCGTTAACAGCGCTATTAATTAGTCCACCTTTAACAATTAATTCAGGTTTAACACCGAAAAAGATTGGATCCCATAATACTAAGTCAGCTAATTTACCAGCTTCAATAGAACCAACATAGTCAGAAATACCATGTGTGATAGCTGGATTAATTGTATATTTAGCAATATAACGTTTAATACGGTTGTTATCGTTATATTCAAAGTCACCATCTAAAGGTCCACGTTGTTCTTTCATACGATGTGCAACTTGCCAAGCTCGTGTAATAACTTCACCAACACGCCCCATTGCTTGAGAGTCTGAGCTTATCATACTGAAGACACCCATATCTTGTAAGACGTCTTCTGCGGCAATTGTTTCTTTACGAATACGCGAATCTGCAAAAGCAATATCTTCAGGAATAGAAGCGTTTAAATGATGTGTAATCATAACCATATCTAAATGTTCATCAACTGTGTTATGTGTATATGGTAGTGTTGGATTTGTTGATGATGGTAAGATATTTGAAAATGCTGCTGATTTAATTAAGTCAGGAGCATGTCCGCCACCAGCACCTTCTGTATGGTACATATGAAGAACACGGTTTTTAACTGCTGACATTGTGTCTTCCATAAAACCAGCTTCATTTAAAGTATCGGCATGTAGGGCGATTTGAACATCAAATTCATCAGCTACATCTAAAGCATGACTTAATGCTGAAGGTGTTGCACCCCAGTCTTCATGCACTTTTAAGCCGATTGCACCAGCATTAATTTGTTCGATTAGAGCAGTAGGGTTAGTAGCTTGACCTTTACCAGTGAAACCAACATTGATTGGTAAGGCTTCTGCAGCTTCTAACATACGATGTATATGCCAAGGTCCTGGTGTTACGGTTGTAGCTTTAGCACCTTCTGATGCACCAGTACCACCACCAATATGAGTTGTAATACCACTTTCAAGTGCCACTTCAGCTTGTTCAGGATTGATAAAGTGGACATGGGTATCAATACCGCCAGCAGTAACAATTTTACCTTCAGCAGAAATAATATCTGTAGTAGAACCAATAATGATATCTACTTTATCCATAATGTCAGGGTTACCAGCTTTACCAATAGCAAAGATATAACCATTTTTAATACCGATATCACCTTTAACGATTTTATCATAGTCGATAATAACAGCATTAGTGATAACTAAATCTGCAACATTGACATCATCACGTGTTACACGTGGGTTTTGTGCCATACCGTCACGAATAGATTTACCACCACCAAAAGTAGCTTCTTCACCATAAACGGCATAATCTTTTTCAATTTGTGCGAATAAATTTGTATCACCTAAACGAACGGAATCACCAATAGTTGGACCATACAGACTGGTATATTGGTTTTGAGTCATTTTAAAACTCATGATCTTTTTCCTCCTTTTTTGTTGACGTTTTCTTCACCTTCGTCACCAAAGACACCAGCATATTTATCATCTTCGCCAGTAGGACGGTATACGCGTTCTTCGTCGATAGGACCATTAACCATGCCGTGGAAACCATAGATACGACGTTTACCAGAATATTCAACGAGTTGAATTTCTTTTTTGTCTCCAGGTTCAAAACGTACAGCTGCCCCAGCTGGAATATCTAAATGCTTACCATAAGCCATTTCACGTTCAAAATCTAATGCTGGATTTGCTTCGAAAAAGTGGAAATGAGATCCAACTTGTATAGGGCGATCACCAGTATTTTTAACTTCTATTACAGTTTCTGGATGATGTTTATTGATTTCAACTTCATTACTTTTAGTAATAATTTCACCAGGTATCATTTGTAATCCTCCTTTATACAATTGGATGGTGCACTGTAATTAACTTAGTACCATCAGGGAATGTAGCTTCGATTTCTAATTCTGTAATCATGTGTTCTACGCCATCCATAACATCTTCTTTATCTAAGATTTGACGACCATAACTCATTAATTCTGCAACTGTCTTGCCATCGCGTGCGCCTTCTAACAGTTCATCACTGATTAAAGCTAAGGCTTCGGGATGATTTAATTTTAAGCCGCGAGCTTTACGTCTACGAGCTACTTCAGCTGCAACAACAATCATTAGCTTGTCTTGTTCACGTTGTGTAAAATGCAAAGTAAAAACCCCCACTTTCTTGTTTAATATGTTTTACAAAATTTATCTTAATCCTATTTATTGCAATAAACAAGTTTTAAACAACAATAAGTGTAAAAAAGGAAACTATTTTTTTAAAAACTGGTCTTTTAACATAAAAATTGAAATTCAAAACAAATAACAACTTCCATTAATTTGTAGAAAAATCATTCGTAATAATGTTAAATTTTTAAAATAGTAGTATATTTGACAAGATAATGTATGATAGTTATATCAAAGTTAATGAAATCAGGTGGAAGTGTTGAAAGTTGTAGATATTTTATTAAAAAATATATCGCAAGTGGTATTACTAAGTAATAAATGGACTGGCTTATTTATCCTAATTGGCTTGTTTATTGCGGATTGGTCAGTTGGTTTAGCAGCCATTATGGGTAGTTTAATTGCCTATTTGTTGGCACACCATGTTAACTATACTGATGAAGAAATTAATGAAGGATTAGTAGGATTTAATCCTGTTTTAACAGCAGTCGCGCTAACGATATTTTTAAATGAAAGTGGATTAAATATTCTAATCACTGTTATGGCAACAGTGCTCACGTTACCAGTTGGCTCAGCAGTGAGAGAATTTTTGAAACCGTATAAAATTCCGATGTTAACTATACCTTTTGTGATTGTGACATGGTTTGCAGTTATGTTGCCGGGCCAAGTTAAATTGGTAGATACACCATTAAAATTGATTCCTAATAAAATTGAACCGACACATTTCAATCAAAACTATGAACACATTCATTTATTCCAATCTTTATTAGAAGGATTTAGCCAAGTATTTATTGAAACTAGTGTATTAGGCGGCTTATTTATTTTAGTAGGGATTGTGATAGCTTCAAGAAAAGCTGCATTATTAGCCATTGGTGCTAACTTAGCAGGATTTTTAATTGTGGCACTATTAGGTGGTAATTATGATGATATTAACCACGGTTTATTCGGTTATAATTTTACGTTAATGGCGATTGCTTTAGGCTATACATTTAAAACAGTAATTAACCCATATGTCGCAACTATTTTTGGAACAATGCTAACAGTCATTGTCCAGTTAGGGCTGAATACTTTGTTAGAACCTTTCGGTATACCATCGTTAACGATGCCATTTATTATTGCAACGTGGATACTATTATTTGCAGGTATTAAAAATAGAGAACACAATCACGTAAGATTTCAACATAACAAGAATGATTCTTCACAATAAAGTTAAAGTTATATAGAAGTACTTTGTTACATATGATTTAGTTCGATATGTGATAAAGTGCTTTTTTGGTTGTTATCATTTGACGAAGTAACTCGTGCAAATTGTTGCAGCAGCAGTTTTATAAATGTCGACTTCATTTTAGTCATCATTGTTTAATAGAAGTGATAAAAAAGTCAGTCATTGTTAGTGATGGTGCTACTACATGATGAATGGGTAACTATTATTGAAATGTTAGTGTTTCTAACAGTACTATCGTTAACGTATTTTGTTACTAAATGTTCACAACACATTACTTTTTCTTTTTAAAGTCGAGTGTTAAACTAGGAATAATTCGATAAATTGCTAAGTTAGATGAGGTGTAACAAATGAATGGTATGGATAATTCGATGTTAATCACAACTGATATTCAACGAAAATGGATTGATAAATTTGCAACGATTGCTGAACAATTTAAAGCACGCGCAGCTTATAACGATCGTCATAGTCATTTTCCATATGACAATATTCAATGGCTCATTGATGAAGGCTATACGTTATTAACATTGCCGAAAGCATATGGTGGTGAAGGTGCGACAATAGAAGATATGGTTATTTTACAATCGTTTTTAGGTGAGATTGACGGCGCCACTGCGTTATCTATCGGTTGGCATGTGAGTGTAGTAGGTCAAATTTATGAACAACGTTTATGGTCAGAAGATATGTTGCAACGATTCGCTCAGGAAATACGCCACGGTGCTTTAGTTAATCGAGCAGTTAGTGAAGCGGAAACAGGAAGTCCTACACGAGGTGGAAGACCAAGTACACATGCTATTAAACGTGGTGATGGTTATATTATCAATGGTGTTAAAACATTCACTTCAATGAGTAAGGCGTTAACACATTTTATTGTGGGTGCGTATGTTGAAGAATTAAATGGTCTTGGTTTCTTTTTAGTACCTAAAGATGCACATGGTGTTGAAATTGCTGATAACTGGAATATGTTAGGGATGAGAGCTACTGAAAGTCATGATTTGATGTTAAATGATGTTTTTGTACCTGCTGATCATTTTGTAGAGCAACAAAGAAGCACAGCACCTAATGGTTGGATATTACATATTCCAAGTTGTTATTTAGGAATTGCACAAGCAGCACGTGATTATGCCGTAGACTTTGCACAGCACTATCAACCTAATAGTATAGAAGGAAGTATTGCAACATTGCCAACCGTACAACAGAATATGGGTAAAATGGAAAGTTTATTATTATCAGCCAGACATTTTCTCTGGAGTACTGCTAAAGGATACGATCTTTACAAAGATGATAATCAAATTAGAAATGCAACATCTGCTAGTAAAGTGCTAGTCATGAATCAAGGATTAGAAATTGTAGATTTGGCGATGAGAATTGTAGGCGCTAAAAGTCTAGAGATGGAACGACCATTACAAAGGTACTATAGAGATATGCGTGCTGGATTGCATAATCCGCCAATGGAAGATGCAGTTTATACAAATATTGCTAAAAGTATTACCGGACAATTTGAATAATAATGTATTGAAAGCTTGAAGTAGGATATGATGCTTCAAGCTTTTTTCTAGTTAAGTGAATATTAGAAACGACTAGTTAAATATAGTAAATAGTTATATTTCTATTGAAGTGACATGGCTATTTTTGAATGACAGATGATAGTATATGTTGAACTACGAATAGAGTCACACGTTAGTTTTAAACATTTAATATGATTAGGACATTGTAGTCACAATAAAATGAGTGAAACGTTTTCCTAATATAATAGAAGAATTTGGTCAAAATATATTTTATAAGCAAAAAAATATTATTTTTAGCTATTGTAAAATTATATGTAATCTAGTATACTTTTCAAGTAATTGATAACGGTTTTCAATAGGAGGATATTATGAAAAAATTACTTTTACCATTAATTATATTGGTACTAGTGTTAGCTGCTTGTGGTAATAATTCAGATAAAGACAAGAAAGCAGACACTAAATCTTACAAAATGGATGACGGCAAAACTGTCGATATTCCAAAGAACCCTAAACGTATTGCAGTTGTAGCACCTACATATGCTGGTGGACTTAAAAAATTGGGAGCAAACATTGTTGCTGTTAATGAACAAGTGGATCAAAGCAAAGTCTTAAAAGATAAATTTAAAGGCGTAACTAAAGTTGGCGACGGGGATGTTGAAAAAGTTGCTAAAGAAAAACCAGACATGATTTTAGTTTATTCTACTGATAAAGATATTAAAAAATATCAAAAAGTAGCACCAACAGTAGTCATCGACTATAACAAACATAAATATCTTGAACAACAAGAAATGTTAGGTAAATTAGTTGGTAAAGAAGACAAAGTGAAAGAATGGAAAAAAGAATGGGAAGACACTACTAAAAAAGACGGTAAAGAAATTAAAGACAAAATTGGTGCCGACTCAACAGTGTCATTATTTGATGAATTTGACAAAAAATTATACACATACGGCGATAACTGGGGTCGTGGTGGCGAAGTATTATACCAAGCATTTGGTCTAAAAATGCAACCAGAACAAAAGAAAGCAACTGAAAAAGCTGGATTTGCAGAAATTAAGCAAGAAGAAGTTGATAAATATGGTGGCGACTACATCGTAAGTACAAGCGAAGGTAAACCAACACCTGGATATGAATCAACAAACATATGGAAAAACTTAAAAGCTGTTAAAGATGGACATGTTGTAAAAGTTGACGCTGGTACTTATTGGTATAATGATCCTTACACATTAGACTTTATGCGTAAAGATTTAAAAGAAAAATTAATTAAAGCTGCTGAATAAGTTAAACAGTGATGATAAAAGTTGTAATTAGGATACTCAAAGTTCCTGGTTACAACTTTTTTACTTTTCTATTGCTAATATGTTGCATGATTTCGGTTTTCTAAATTTTGAGGTGGATAAACCAAGGTTTTCTATTTTTTTGGACTGATAAATAAAAAGCGAATAATTTAAAATGCAAAGATGTTGAAGCCTTTCGACGATAGGCATTGCTGCATGTTATAGTTAATTAAAATCAATCAATAAAGGGGAATTAACTATGACAGATGTTTACTTTAATCATGATGGTGGCGTTGATGATTTAGTATCTTTATTTTTATTATTACAAATGGATGATATTCATTTGATTGGAGTTAGTACAATAGGTGCAGATTGTTATTTAGAACCTTCAGTTAGTGCATCAGTTAAAGTGATTAATCGCTTTTCACATGAACAGATTCATGTTGCACCATCCTATGAACGTGGTAAAAATCCATTTCCAAAAGATTGGCGTATGCATGCATTTTTCATGGATGCTTTACCAGTATTAAATGAACCAATGCATAAAGAAAGCAATGCGTTAGAAAGTGATAAAGAAGCATATCAAGATATTATTGATACGGTAAAGACGAATCCAAATAAAGTGACGTTATTATTTACGGGACCATTAACAGATTTAGCAAAAGCGTTAACTATAGATGACACTATTACTGAAAATATTGAAAAATTAGTATGGATGGGTGGTACATTTTTAGACAAAGGTAATGTAGAAGAACCTGAACATGATGGTACAGCTGAATGGAATGCATTTTGGGATCCGGAGGCTGTTAAAACTGTCTTTGAAAGTGACATAGCTATCGATATGATTGCGTTAGAAAGCACAAACCAAGTACCACTTACATTAGATGTAAGACAACGTTGGGCAAATGAACGTCAATATGAAGGCGTTGATTTCTTAGGTGTTAGTTATGCAGCAGTACCACCATTAACGCATTTTGTAACAAACTCAACATATTTTTTATGGGATGTACTGACAACAGCTTATGTAGGTAAACCTGAACTTGTACAATATGAGCATAAATTTGTTGATGTTATTAGCCATGGTCCTAGTCAAGGACGTACATTTGAAGTTTCACAAGGACGACCAGTTAATGTCATTAATCATGTTGATAGAACGTCATTTTTCGATTACATTACTGATTTAGCAAAAAAAGTAAAATAAAATAGTAAGCAGAAAATTCGGTTTGGTTTTAATGTTAACTTTTTATTTTTATAAGTTAACATTAATGTTATAATTATCTCTATATTACTAAGGAGATGACGATACATATGACAACCAAACAATTAGTCTACACAGCATTAATGACCGCTATTATTGCTATACTAGGCCTAGTGCCAGGAATTCCTTTACCATTCATGCCTGTACCAATTGTCATACAAAATATTGGTATCTTTTTAGCTGGCATTATTTTAGGACGTCGTTTAGGCGCGTTAAGTGTTATTGTATTTTTATTACTTGTCATTGCAGGATTACCATTATTATCAGGCGGACGTGGGGGAATTGCAGTCTTTGCAGGCCCAACAGCAGGATACCTTGTGTTATATCCTTTCGTAGCTTATTTTATAGGTCTAGTGAGAGATAAATATTTACAACGAGTTAATTTTAGAGTGTTGTTTATAGCTATTTTATTATTTGGAGTTGTAGGACTAAATATTTTAGGTACTATTATTATGGGGATGATGATACATATACCGTTATCTAAAGCGTTGTTTCTATCATTAACATTTATGCCCGGAGATGTAATTAAAGCAATTATCGCTAGTTTGATTGGTTCAACAATACTTAATCATTCTAGGTTTAAACAATTAATTTGATGAGCCTAGGACGAAGAGCCTGGGACATAAAGCATTTATACTTAATATTAAGCATTTGGCAGTAACTGTTTAGTGTCCAACAAGTTGATAAAGATGTGTTTTGAAAAACTAGTCTGTCTTGCAGGGGTGGTATTACGACATAAGTTTTATAAAAATTTATGTCTGTCCCACTCCCAGAAATTACATGTTCTTTTAAGTAAACAGATTGATAAAGGTGGAGTTAATATGCAACAACTTTCGATGACTGATATATATCGTGAGGGAGAAGTTTTTGAAGATACTGATAACTACATCATTTATTTAATGCCTTCATTCCCTTTAAAGTATTATTGCAATACTTGGATTTATAAACGCACACCGACAATACCTCAATGGCTGTCGGATATAACAAGACAACAACAATTACATGTTGCCCAACAATCACATCATTTGTCTTTTTATTTCCCGGAAAATGAATTGCTTGATGAACAATGGATGACATTGTTTAAAAATAAGGGCTTTCAATTAGGAGTTATGGAGCTATATGCTGTTGAAAGTGAAACGCTGCAACAATTACCCGTTAATAATAATGTAAAAATCAAGGTCGTCGATCAAACAACATTGGAAGATTATTTGCAGATACATTACCATTTTGCACAACCGTTTGGTGAAGCATTTGCTGAAGAAAGTTGTCAAAGTGTTAGACAACAATTTGCAGATGACCATATCACGCGTTTAGTGGCATATTTAAATGATTTACCAGTAGCTTCAGTAGATTTTATTGAAAATGAATCAACGATAGAAATTGATAGTTTTGGTGTGTTAGATGATTATCAAAGGCAAGGAATTGGCTCTACTATCCAATCATTTATTGGAGAATATGCTGTATTGCATGGTAACAAAACCATCATATTAGTTGCAGATGGGGAGGATACTGCTAAAGATATGTACTTAAAACAAGGATATGTATTCTTGAGCTTTGCTTATCATATATTAAAAACTGATATGACACAAAGTGAGTAAACAGATGAATAGTAAATTAAAAAGTGCGAGCCAGAAATAATTGTTATACAACACATTATTTCTGGCTCACGCCTTTTATTATGACTTAACTTTAAAGTTTGTTAATGATATATCACTTTGTTCTAATACGTCTTCGTCTTGAACAATACGTTCTGGATGACTATAAATATTGAAACCACCATTTCTAATAAAACCAACAGCAGTAATATTTAAGTCATTGGCTAAAGTTACAGCTAAAGTTGTCGGTGCGGATTTAGATAAAATGACACCGACACCTATTTTAGCAGCTTTAATTAAAATTTCAGATGATATACGACCACTAAAAATAAGTACTTTATCTCGTACTGGAATATGTCTTTGAATACAAAAGCCATACAGTTTATCTAGTGCATTATGTCTACCTATATCTTGGCGATGTTCAAAGAAATTTTCACCATCGCTAATAGCAGCGTTATGTAAGCCACCAGTTTCTTGATAAAGTTGACTCGCAGTTTGTAAGCGCGTCATCATATTAAATATTTGAGTTGGATTTAACTTTATTTTTGACATAGATGTTTTGGCAACTGCAGCATCATTTTGAAAATAGAATTCACGACTTTTACCACAACATGAAGCTATCATACGCTTTGTCGAATATTCAAAACGATCTCCCAAGGCTTTAGTTAACTCAACATGAGCAAATCCTTTACTATCATCAATCATGACTGATTTTAGTTCATCTCTTTTTAAAATTGCGCCCTCAGATGCTAAAAAACCAATTACCAACTCTTCAAGATTAGTTGGACTACAGATGACAGTGGCAAATTCTTCACCATTAACCATAATTGTTAATGGGAATTCAGTGACATATTGATCTGTAGTTTCATATAATTCACCGTTTTCATACCTAACGATAGGTTGCCCTGTAGATACATCTTCATTCATGATAATACTCCTTTAAAAAATAGCATAATATATATAATATACTAATTTACAAACAATTTTAATATATTTGCCTAAATAAAATTATATTGACCAGTTAATAATTGCAAAAGATTGAAAAAACACTAATTAAACTTGACTAACAAAAAATGTTGAGCACAATTAACGATAAAATTTAAAATTGTGACATTTATTCGAATATTGTTTAAAAATTCACACACATCTTTAAAATTTTATTAATACGTGTATAATTAGAATTGTAATAAATTTAAAAATGGGGGTTGTACACATAATGAAGATGAAACATATTTTAGCTTTAATGATTGCATTATGTATCGTTCTTGCAGGTTGTTCTAGTTCAAATGACAGCAAGGATAGTAAAAAAGAATCATCTGATAATGGTAAAAAACAAGAAATGCAAATTTCGGCTGCAGCTAGTTTAACAGATGTAACGAAAGAACTTGAAAAAGAATTCAAAAAAGATCACAAAAATGTTGATATTAAATTCAACTATGGCGGTTCTGGCGCATTGAAAAAACAAATTGAATCTGGTGCATCTGTAGATGTCTTCATGTCAGCAAACACTAAAGACGTTGATGCTTTAAAAGATAAAGATAAAGCACATGATACTTACAAATATGCGAAAAACAGTTTAGTATTAGTTGGAGACAAAAATGCTGATTTAAAATCTGTTAAAGATTTAAAAGGTAACGAAAAATTAGCACTTGGTGAAGAAAAAACTGTACCAGCTGGTAAATATGCAAAACAATATTTAGAAGATAATAATCTTTATGATTCTGTAAAAGATAAAATTGTTTATGCTAAAGACGTTAAACAAGTATTAAATTATGTTGAAAAAGGAAATGCTCAAGCAGGTTTCGTTTATAAAACTGATTTATACAAACAAAACAAAAAAATTGATTCTGTAAAAGAAATTAAAGAAGTAGAACTTAAAAAACCAATCACTTATGAAGCAGGAGCTACATCTGATAAGAAATTAGCTAAAGAATGGATGGATTTCTTAAAATCAGATAAAGCTAAAAAAATCTTAAAAGATTATCATTTCGCAGCGTAAGGAGTTGTAATCCATGCCTGACTTAACATCCTTTTGGATATCGATACGTGTCGCAGTCATTAGTACAATTATTGTTACTATCATTGGCATTATCATCTCTAAATGGTTGTATCATCGCAAAGGGCATTGGGTTAAAGTTCTTGAAAGTATATTGATATTACCAATTGTCCTACCACCAACAGTCCTTGGGTTTATATTACTTATTATATTCTCACCAAGAAGTGTAGTAGGGCAATTCTTTGCTAATATTTTACACTTACCCGTAGTGTTCACTTTGACAGGTGCAGTTATTGCATCTGTCATTGTTAGTTTTCCATTAATGTATCAACATACAGTGCAAGGATTTCGTAGCATAGATACTAAAATGATTAATACAGCGAGAACAATGGGTGCTAGTGAAATGAAAATATTTTTCAAACTAGTATTACCACTTGCTAAGCGTTCCATTATAGCTGGTATTATGATGAGTTTTGCACGTGCACTTGGTGAATTTGGTGCTACTTTAATGGTGGCAGGTTACATTCCAAATAAAACGAATACGTTACCTTTAGAAATTTACTTCTTAGTAGAACAAGGTAGAGAAAACGAAGCATGGTTATGGGTATTAGTATTAGTTGCATTCTCTGTTGTAGTTATCTCAACGATTAATTTATTAAATCGAGATAAGTATAAGGAGGTCGACTAAATGTTAACGATTAAACTTAAATATCAATTAAAAGATACTTTAATCAATATCGATATCGATGATACAACACCGAAGATTTATGCTGTACGAGGTCCTTCTGGTATTGGTAAAACAACCGTATTAAATATGATTGCAGGACTACGTCAAGCTGATGAAGCTTTGATAAAAGTAAATGGACGACTATTAACGGATACTAACAATAAAGTCAATGTCAAAATACAACAACGTCATATTGGCTATTTATTCCAAGATTATCAACTATTTCCTAATATGACAGTTTATAATAATATTACTTTTATGGCTGAACCATCTGAACATATTACTAATTTGATGAAAACGTTAAATATTGAACATTTAGTAGATCAATATCCTATGACATTATCTGGCGGAGAATCACAACGTGTAGCGTTAGCTAGAGCGTTAAGTACCAAACCAGATTTAATCTTATTAGATGAACCATTTTCTAGTTTAGATGATGCTACTAAAGACGAAAGTATCACATTAGTCCAACGTATTTTTGATGAATGGAAAATTCCTATCATATTTGTGACGCATTCAGATTATGAAGCTAAACGAATGGCTCATGACATTGTCAATATCGGACAACGAAGATAATGTAAATGTTTTTTGGGAGTCATGATAGTGATAAAGAGGTTAGAACGAATTAAAATTTTGAAGTTAATCGCTTCTATAGAAATTTTAATGATGTTTTAACCTTTTTTTAAGCGCAATTTTTGTTAGTCAATGGTGTGAGCCTTATAATAGAGATAATGACATGATAAGAAAGGAAACTTAATGTGAATCAAGAGCGCTATTCAAGACAAATATTATTTAAACATATTGGTGCAGAGGGACAACAACAAATTAATCATAAGCATGCATTAATTATTGGAATGGGAGCCTTAGGGACACATTTAGCAGAAGGTCTTGTTAGAGCTGGTATTGGGAAACTAACCATTGTAGATCGTGACTATATTGAATTTAGTAATTTACAAAGACAAACATTATTCACTGAACAAGATGCGCTCAAAATGATGCCTAAAGTAGTAGCTGCTAAGACTCATTTGATGGATATACGAAATGATGTTGACATTGATGCTTATATTGAACATGTTGATTATTATTTCTTAGATACACATATACACGATGTAGATGTTATTTTGGATGCTACTGATAATTTTGAAACGAGACAACTCATTAATGATGTAGCTTATAAATATCATATTCCTTGGATATATGGGGGAGTCGTTCAAAGTACGTATATAGAAGCAACATTTATCCCTGGACAAACACCATGTTTTAACTGTTTGGTTCCTCAGTTGCCAGTATTAAATTTAACATGTGATACGGTTGGTGTGATACAACCAGCTGTAACGATGACGACAAGTTTACAATTAAGAGATGCATTAAAAATACTAACACAACAACAGATTGATACTAAAATTACTTATGGTGATATTTGGGATGGGACACATCATTCGTTTGGCTTTAGTAGAATGCAACGACCTACATGTCAAACATGTGGTGAAAATCCATCATTTCCGTATTTACAAACTGGTGAACAAAGTTATGCAACGTTATGTGGCCGAGATACTGTACAATACGAAAATAAAGCCATTACACACGATATGTTAATTCAATTTTTAAATGAACATCAATTAAACTATCGCAGTAATCAATATATGGTGATGTTTGAATTTAAAGGACATCGTATTGTTGCTTTTGAAGGTGGACGATTTTTAATTCATGGTTTAAATCGTGTAACAGATGCCACGCATTTAATGAATTTATTATTTGGTTAAGGAGAGATTAACATGGGCGAACATACTAACGTCAAATTGAATAGACAAGTGAAAGCTGCAGTATTAACAGTTTCAGATACTAGAGATGTTGATACAGATAAAGGCGGACAATTAGTTAAACATTTATTACAAGAAGAGCAAGTTATCATTGCTGATCATCATTATCGAATCGTTAAAGATGATAAAGCATTAATTACAGCACAAATAGCAGAATGGCTTGCTGAAGATGTAGATGTCATTATTACAACTGGTGGCACTGGTATTGCACAGCGTGATGTCACAATTGAAGCAGTGAGACCATTGCTTACTAAAGAAATAGAAGGTTTTGGAGAGCTATTTAGATATTTGAGTTATACAGAAGACGTAGGTACAAGAGCCTTATTATCTAGAGCTGTGGCAGGTACAGTTAATAATCAACTTATCTTTTCATTGCCTGGCTCAACAGGAGCCGTTAAGTTAGCAATAGAAAAGCTCATCAAACCAGAATTAAATCATCTAGTTCATGAGCTAACAAAATAGTCATTGAATTAATTTGAACGGTGGTAGTCACCGGATTTACCACCGGATTTACTTTCAAGATAAGTTTGACCGATAATCATACCTTTATCGACAGCTTTGGTCATGTCATAAATTGTTAAGGCTGTTACAGAAGCAGTCGTTAAAGCTTCCATTTCGACACCAGTTTTGCCGGTCGTAGACACTGTTGCTTCAATATTTAATGTATAAGATGTTGGAGCTTGTGACGTATCCCAGTTGAATGAAACATCTATGCCAGTTAATGGTAACGGATGACACATAGGTATAATGGTTGCAGTATTTTTAGCTGCCATAATACCAGCAATTTGTGCAGTATTAAGTACATTACCTTTAGCGGCAGTGTTATTGACGATTTGATGATAAATGACATCATTAACAATAATACTGGAATGTGCAATTGCAGTTCTTTTTGTAATAGTTTTATTTGATACATCAACCATTTTTGCATGACCTTGTTGGTTGATATGAGTAAATTCAGACATTTTACCCCTCCTAGTCAATCTAGTATAGCATGAAAAAATAAATTTTTTGGAGATGATTTTAATGGTAGTAGAAAAAAGAAATCCCATTCCAGTTAAAGAGGCCATCGAACGTATCGTTAAACAACAAAGTTCTATGGGAACATTAACTGTGTCATTAAATGATAGTTTAGGTCATATTTTAGCTGAAGATATTGTGGCAACATATGATATTCCGAGATTTAATAAATCTCCATATGATGGTTTTGCCATTCGTAGTCAAGATTCAGCGGTTGCCAATGGTCAACATCGTGTTGAATTTAAAGTTATCGATCATATTGGTGCTGGATCAGTTTCAAATAAAATTGTAGGAGATCATGAAGCAGTTAGAATCATGACAGGTGCACAAGTACCTGAAGGCGCTGATGCTGTTGTCATGTTTGAACAAACTATCGAACAAGAGGACACTTTTACAATTCGTAAACCTTTTGCTAAAAATGAAAATATTTCATTAAAAGGTGAAGAAACAACGACAGGTGATTTAGTACTTAAGAAAGGACAAACCGTTAATCCAGGTGTCATTGCTGTTTTAGCAACATATGGCTATACAGAGGTTAAAGTTGTTAAACAACCTAGCGTAGCTGTGATTGCTACTGGTAGTGAATTACTTGATGTGTCAGATGAATTAGAAGAAGGTAAAATCAGAAACTCTAATGGACCGATGATTAAAGCATTAGCCGAAAAAATTGGACTTGAAGTAGGTGTTTATCGTACACAAGAAGATGACTTAGCGAGTGGTATTCAAATTGTTAAAGAGGCCATGTCTGAACATGATATTGTCATAACGACAGGCGGTGTTTCAGTCGGAGACTTTGATTATTTACCAGAAATTTATAAAGCTATCGGAGCTGAAGTGCTATTTAATAAAGTTGCTATGCGTCCGGGTAGCGTGACTACTGTCGCTTTTGCACAAGGTAAATATTTATTTGGTTTATCTGGTAATCCATCAGCGTGTTTCACAGGCTTTGAACTATTTGTGAAAACAGCTGTAAGACACATGTGTGGTGCGTTAGAAATATATCCACAGATTATTAAGGCAACGTTAATGGAGGACTTTACTAAAGCAAATCCATTTAGTCGTTTTATTAGAGCTAAAGCAACATTAACAACTGCTGGTGCAACAGTAGTGCCTTCTGGATTTAATAAATCTGGTGCCGTTGTTGCTATAGCACATGCTAACGCTATGATTATGCTGCCTGGTGGTTCACGTGGCTTTAAAGCTGGTCATACTGTTGATGTCATTTTAACGGAATCTAACGCTTATGAAGAGGAATTAACGCTATGATTTTGCAAATTGTAGGTTTTAAAAATTCAGGAAAGACAACGTTGATGGAACATATGGTGTCATTTTTAAAATCTCAAGACTACACAGTAGCAACGATTAAACATCATGGTCATGGTCAAGAAGATATTGCTTTACAAAGTGATGACGTTGACCATATGAAACATTTTAAAGCAGGAGCAGATCAAAGTATTGTTCAAGGTACTCATTTTCAACAAACTGTGACGCGTCATAATAAACAAAATCTTACTCAAATCATTGAGAAATCTGTTACAATTGATACCAATATCATTTTAGTTGAAGGTTTTAAACAAGCTGATTACGACAAAGTGATAGTATATAAAGATGAGCAACAACGACGAGAATTAGAGCAATTATCTCATATTTGTTATAGTATCAATATTTGGGAGACGAAAGATTTTACAACATTTGATGAGTGGCTGTTAAATAGAATCAAAATAGAGGATTGAAATGAATGAAACAATTTGAAATTGTAACAGAGCCCATTCAAACAGAACAGTATCGTGACTTCACGTTGAATGAATGTCAGGGTGCTGTTGTCGTGTTTACCGGGCATGTTCGAGAATGGACTAAAGGTGTTAAAACGGAATATTTAGAATATGAAGCTTATATTCCAATGGCTGAAAAGAAATTAGCCCAAATTGGTGATGAAATAGCTAGACAATGGCCTGGGACGATTACAACCATCGTCCATAGAATCGGACCATTGCAAATTTCTGATATAGCAGTGTTAATAGCCGTATCATCGCCACACCGTAAAGATGCCTATCGTGCGAACGAATACGCTATTGAACGTATTAAAGAAATCGTTCCTATTTGGAAAAAAGAAATATGGGAAGACGGTTCAGAATGGCAAGGGCATCAAAAAGGAAGTTATGAAGAAGCGAAGAGGGGGGAATAAATATGAAGATACTTTACTTCGCCGAAATAAAAGAGTTGATACAAAAAGCAGAAGAAAATATAACATTTGAGCAAGCAGTGAGTGTACAACAATTTGAAAATTACTTATTTGAACGTTATCCACAAATAGATAATAAAAAGTTTCAAGTAGCAGTGAACGAAGAATTTGTTCAAAAAACGGATTTGATTCAACCTAATGATGTTGTGGCTTTAATTCCACCAGTTAGTGGAGGTTAAACGATATATGATAGCTATTATATTAGCAGGAGGCCAGTCGACAAGATTTGGTCAACCTAAAGCATTTGCGACGATACAAGGTGAAATGTTTTATCAACGTATCATTAGAGAATTGGAAGCTACTAACATGTTTAATGATATTGTTATAAGTACAAATGACCAAATAAAGTCATTATTTGACTATGATCAAATTGTTGTAGATGATGAAGCGCATAAAGATAAGGGCCCATTAGCAGGAATTTATACAGTGATGACACAATATCAGGATGCAGAGTTATTCTTTGTTGTGTCAGTTGACACGCCAATGATTACTGGTAAAGCAATTAGTGAATTGTATCAGTTTTTAGTGTCACATCTTATTGATGATCACCTAGATATTGCAGCGTTTAAGGAAGATGGTCGCTATATACCAACGATTGCATTTTACAGTCCGAATGCTATGTCTGCAATAAGTGAGGCATTGCATTCAAATGATTACAGCTTTAAAAATGTCTATAAACAGCTATCAACAGATAGTTTGGATGTTAAAGCAGTTAATTCACCAGATTATTGGTATAAAAATATTAACTATCAACAAGATTTGGACTCTTTGAATAAAATAATATAAGTAATAAGGAGGTCCATAAATGGTAGAACAAATTAAAGATAAGTTAGGGCGTCCCATACGTGATTTAAGATTGTCTGTAACGGATCGATGTAATTTTAGATGTGATTATTGTATGCCAAAAGAAATTTTCGGAGATGATTATGTTTTCTTACCTAAAGATGAATTGCTGACATTT
Source organism: Staphylococcus simiae (assembly GCF_002902085.1). Classification (GTDB taxonomy): domain Bacteria; phylum Bacillota; class Bacilli; order Staphylococcales; family Staphylococcaceae; genus Staphylococcus; species Staphylococcus simiae. The sequence goes on along the minus strand of NZ_PPQR01000027.1, from coordinate 33,227 downwards.
GACGAAATGGTCAGAATTTCTAAAGTATATGCGCGATTAGGTGTCAAAAAGATACGTATCACTGGTGGGGAACCATTATTAAGACGTAATTTAGATCAACTGATTGCACAATTGGTTCAAATTGAAGGTATTGAAGATATTGGTTTAACGACCAATGGTTTATTACTGAAAAAGCATGGTCAAAAATTATATGATGCTGGATTAAGACGAATTAATGTTAGTTTAGATGCTATTGATAATGAAGTATTTAAAGCACTTAATAATAGAAATATTAAAGCAACAACTATTTTGGAACAAATTGATTATGCAGTATCAATTGGCTTTGACGTTAAAGTTAATGTTGTTGTTCAAAAAGGTGTGAACGATGATCAAATTATTCCTATGTTAGAATATTTTAAACATAAAGATATCGAAATTCGTTTTATTGAATTTATGGATGTTGGTAATGATAATGGCTGGGATTTTAGCAAAGTCGTATCCAAAGACGACATGCTATCTATGATTGAACAACATTTTGAAGTGACACCAGTAGAGCCCAAATACTTTGGTGAAGTGGCAAAATATTATCGACATGAAGATAACGGTGTTAAATTCGGCTTAATTACAAGTGTTTCTCAATCATTCTGTTCTACATGTACACGTGCACGTTTATCATCAGATGGTAAATTCTATGGTTGTTTATTTGCAACGGTTGATGGTTTTAATGTTAAAGAATTTATGCGTTCTGGTGTGACAGATGAAGAATTATTAGAACAATTCAAAGCTTTATGGCAAGTTAGAGATGATAGATATTCCGACGAACGTACAGAACAAACAGTAGCAAATCGTCGACGTAAGAAAATTAATATGAACTATATTGGTGGTTAAGAATATAGACTTGAATCATGTGTTTAATAAATAAAGTTAATATATCGTTAAAACTCAGTAGTCGCTATGACTGTTGAGTTTTTTTGTTTGTGTGGACTGTGGTAATTAGGTTCTTTATTTGGTTCTCTGTCAAATTGGACTGATTAATTAAATGTAAATTTTAATCTTTAAAAATATTAGTTTAATTTATTAGAGAAATGGCAATTAATGCTATTTGCTTTAAAGGGTTGGGAATCGTTGTAAGCGCATAAGAAAATTAAGCAGCATATATTAATAAAAACATCTAATTGTTAGAACTATAAATGTAAGCATTTATGGACGAAATACATATACAATTTAAGATGATATACCGATAAATAAATAACTAGTTGTTCAAAAGATATAAATATCAACAAGATATAGTCATCAATTTAATATTTACAATAGATAAGATGCATAAAATGTTATATAATAAATTTAAGAAATTTTATTATAATATGAATTACACACATCTAAGAATTTACACAGGAGGCATCATATTATGAGTAATAAAGTTCAACGTTTTATATCAGCTGAAAGGGAATTAAGTCAATTAAAGCATTGGCTTAAAAGTGCTTATAAAATTTCTATCGAGGAATTTGTAGTGTTATTTAAAGTATATGAAGGACAGAAAATTAGTGGTAAAGAATTAAGAGACACACTTCATTTTGAAATGTTATGGGATACAAGTAAGATAGATGTCATTATTCGTAAGATTTATAAAAAAGATCTTATTTCAAAATTACGTTCTGAAACTGATGAAAGACAAGTGTTTTACTTCTATAATGCAACTCAAAAGAAATTATTAGATAAAATCACGAAAGAAATCGAAGCCTTAAGCGTCGCTAATTAATATAACAAGGATGTTTACATGATATAGACTCAAGTACGGGGACAATGAGTCTAAAGGTCATTGTAAACATCCTTATTTTTTAGAGTTAAAAATTAATAAGTTGGTGTTTTAACTTTACGGCCATGAATGAGGAAGTAGATGATTAATGTCATTAAACCGAGTAATGCCATCAACCCATATATTTGACTATAACTAAATAGATGTGTAATTAATCCAAGTAATGATGGACCAAAACCAACACCAGCATCTAAGCCAACGAAAAATGTCGAAGTAGCTAAACCGTATTTAACTGGTGGGGAGACTTTAATAGCAATAGCTTGCATAGAAGAAGATAAATTACCATAACCAATTCCTAATGCAGCGCCAGCTATAAATATCATCCATCCTTGGAAACTGAACATTAAACATATGAACGATATAATTAATGCGATAAATGCAGGATAGACAACGATATTTTCATTTTTAGCATCCATTAATCTACCAGCAAGGGGACGTGTAATTAATGATGTTATGGCAAAGAATATAAAGAAGTAGCTTGCGGCCGTCACTAATTGACGTTCAACAGCAAATGCTTGTAAATATGTTAGAACGGATGAATAAGTAATACCTACTAGTAACATCACTATGGCTACTGGTATTGCTTCACTAGCAATAAAATTGTGTATACTCCATTTAGAATGACGCGTTTGTTGTGTTGTAGCAGCTGTTTCAGATGTTGTATTAAAGTCAACTTTGATAAAGAATGACATGACGAGACCTAAGCAACCTAATATGACGCATATAATAAATAACAAAGTAATTGGATAATGTGTAATTAATAACATACCAAAGAATGGACCTATAGCTGTACCAAGAACTAAACTTAATGAAAATAAACTAATACCTTCACTTTTTCTACTCGCTGGAGTAACGTATGCAGCGATTGTACCTGTTGCCGTTGTTACCATAGCCGTAGCGATACCATTAATTAATCTAACGAAAATGAGAAAGCTTAATGATCCAGGTATAAAATATAATAATTGCGTAATAATTAAACAAATAAGTCCTATTAATAGTAATCGTTTTGGACCGACCTGGTTAACAAACTTACCAGATGCAAAGCGTCCTATTAGCGATCCAACAATAAACAAGCCGACAACTAATCCAGCTAAAGAATCAGAAGCATGGTATTCACTTATGCTATATCCAGCAATGACTACGAGTAATAGATACATGCATAAATAAACAACAAAATTAATTAGAAAGTTAGTATTAAAACTTTTGGTAAATATTGGATCTTTAATTGATGAATGTTCAGTCACTTTGTTCTCCTCCTAATAATGTTGAATGAATTTTATTCATAACGGTAATGGTTTGTGCCATTTCTTCAGGTGTAATATCAGTTTGTTGGGTAATTGAATGTTGTAGTTCTGTTATATCTTGATGTACAGCTGTATATAAATCTTGACCGGATATAGATAAACTTAATAATTTTTGACGTTTATCTGCTTTACTGGAAGCGACATTCAAATAACCATAATCGATTAATGCTTTGATTGTTTTTCTAGCTGTTGGTTTCTCAATGGCACGTCTATGTGAAATTTCAACAAGTGTCGTAGGTTGATGTTTGGCGATATCTCGTAATATAAGCCATTGACCATAGTAGATTTGATGCTTTTCTAAAATAGGTTCAGCTAATTTTAAATAGGGCCGATAAACAGTAACGAAACTATTGAAAAAATCATGTTCTAGCATAGTGAGACTCCTTTTAATTTAATGGTTAGCTAGGCTAACTTTTTAGCGACAAAAATAATTATAAGACTTAAAATCATTTATTTCAATAGTTGCATGCTTTAAAAATTTATAATGAGAAAAATATGTCTTATTTTGTTAGACTAGGCGTAAGGATAAATATTGGGGGATTATATTATGACGTTAAAATTCGATCATATCATTCATTATGTTGATCAATTAGAGCACTTTAACTTTCCAGGAGATATTTTAAAATTGAAATCTGGTGGCAATCATCATAAATACGGTACATATAATAAATTAGCTTATATTAATGAAAACTATATCGAACTATTAGATGTTGAAGATAATGAAAAATTGAAAAAAATGGCTAAAACTTCAGAAGGTGATGTCGCATTTGCTACACAAATTGTGCAAGAGCAATATGAACAAGGGTTTAAAAATATATGCTTTAGAACAGATGATATTGCTAAAGTAAAACAAAGATTAGATGATAATGATGTTGAAAGTGTAGGCCCTATTGCTATGGAAAGAGAAGGGAAAAAGGGCAATAAAGTTAAATGGCAATTACTTTATATTGTTAATAATGATGAGAAGGACGTCAAACCACCATTTTTCATTCAGTGGGATGATACTGATGCTGTAAGGCATGATAAATTAAAAGATGAATTCCAAACTAACTTTTCAATTGAAATGATTACTATAAAAAGTTCTCAAAGACCACAAACCGTAGCAAACTTTCAACAATGGTTTGATTTAGACATTGTTGAAAGTACAGATACCTATACGGATTTAATTTTAAAAACAGATGATATATACATTAGAATTGAAGATGGCAAACAGTCTAAATACCATGCTTTACTCATTAAAGATAATCAAGCTAATATGCCGTTTTCTATTTTTATCAGAGGTGCTGTTTATAAATTTGAACCGTTAGTATAAATAGATGTATGCACTATGTGCAATTAATATTAGATGACTAGCTGCCAAAATAACAGACATAATTGCTAAAATATGATTAAAATGATTTGATTTTATTAAGATGAAGAAGATTGAAATAACCAATGTAAAAAACGCGATAATTAATCTAATACTAAAATAGTTAATCGATAAAGTCTCTGTTATGGAAACAAAGATAGCAATGCTATTTATTAAAATAAATAAACTTAGTAATATACGTCTCATTGATAACACCTCATTAAAAGAATGACACAAGTATAACAAGATAATGTGTTTTGGGAAACAAATGCCGCTTGTTACATACTCATGAAGTGCATTTGAGTCAACGTTTAGTATGATGCGAATGACGAATGAATTTGGCATAAATGATGACAAAGTTTTGATGATAAATAACAGTAATTAGTTTCTATTAATGAAGAGGAGTCTTTATCGACACTGTAGCTTAGACAAGGTATAATATAAATTATTGTTAAACATAGAAGGAGATATCATAAATCATGGAAAAGATGCATATCACTAATCAAGAACATGACGCATTTGTAAAATCTCATCCTAATGGTGATTTACTACAATTAAGCAAATGGGCTGAAACAAAACAATTAACAGGATGGTATTCTAAACGTATTGCTGTTGGAGAAAATGGTGAAGTTAAAGGTGTAGGGCAATTACTATTTAAAAAAGTACCTAAATTACCATACACATTATGCTATATTTCACGAGGATTTGTTGTTGATTATAATGACAAAGAAGCATTACAAGCATTATTAGATAGTGCGAAAGAAGTAGCAAAAGCTGAAAAAGCATATGCCATTAAAATAGATCCTGACGTAGAAGTAGAACATGGAACAGCAGCATTGCAGAATTTAAAAGCTTTAGGATTTAAACATAAAGGATTTAAAGAAGGTTTATCAAAAGATTATATTCAGCCACGTATGACAATGATTACTCCTATAGATAAATCTGATGATGAATTATTAGAAAGTTTTGAACGTCGTAATCGTTCTAAAGTAAGATTAGCATTAAAACGGGGTACAACTGTAGAACGTTCAGACAGAGAAGGTTTGAAAACATTTGCTGAATTAATGAAGATAACTGGTGAACGTGATGGCTTCTTAACTCGCGATATTAGCTATTTTGAAAATATCTATGACGCTTTACATGAAGATGGCGATGCAGAGCTATTCTTAGTTAAGCTCGACCCGACTTCAAATTTACAAAAAGTAAATCAAGATATTGCTGATTTAAATGACGAAATAAAAAAATGGGAAAAGAAAAAAGAAACATCAGAAAAGCAAGCTAAAAAAGCACAAAATATGATTAAAGATGCGCAAAATAAAATTGCTAAAAATGAAGATTTAAAACGTGATTTAGAAGAACTTGAACGTCAACATCCAGACGGTATTTATTTATCAGGTGCACTATTGATGTTTGCAGGTGCTAAATCGTATTACTTATATGGTGCGTCTTCTAATGAATATAGAGATTTCTTACCTAACCATCATATGCAATATACAATGATGAAGTATGCACGTGACCATGGTGCTACAACTTATGACTTTGGTGGTACAGATAATGATCCCGATAAAGATTCTGACCATTATGGTTTATGGGCATTTAAAAAAGTTTGGGGAACTTATTTAAGTGAGAAAATTGGTGAATTTGACTACGTGTTAAATCAACCATTATATCAATTAATTGAACAAGTTAAACCACGTTTAACAAAAGCTAAAATTAAAATTTCTCGTAAATTAAAACGTAAATAATCAATGAACCATACATCTGAGCGCTATACAAATGATTGCAAGCGTTCAGATTTTTTAATAATGCTTAAAATATGGGAGTTAAGTAAGAAAATTCTAAATTTGAAAAGAGGTACTTAATAGCAATGATAAAAAAATTATTGCAGTTTTCACTAGGGAATAAATTTGCGATATTTTTAATGGTAGTATTGGTGATTTTGGGCGGTGTTTATGCTAGTACCAAGTTAAAATTAGAACTACTTCCAGATGTGCAAAATCCAGTCATTTCTGTACAAACGACAATGCCAGGTGCTACACCACAAAGTACGCAAGATGAAATCAGTACTAAAATCGATAATCAAGTGAGGTCATTAGCTTACGTAAAAAATGTAAAAACGCAATCAATTCAAAATGCTTCAATTGTGACTGTTGAGTATGAAAACAATACGGACATGGATAAAGCAGAGGAACAACTCAAAAAAGAAATCGATAAGATTAAATTTAAAGATGAAGTTGGAGAGCCAGAATTAACACGAAACTCTATGGATGCTTTTCCAATTTTAGCGTATTCATTTTCAAATAAAGATGCAGATTTAAAAACAGTAACTAAAGAACTAAATGATACATTAATTCCTAAGTTACAAACGATTGATGGTGTACAAAACGCCCAGTTAAATGGACAGACAAATCGTGAAGTGACACTTAAATTTAAACAAGCTCAATTAGAAAAAAATGGTTTAACTGCAGAAGATGTAGAAAATTATTTAAAAACAGCTACAAGGCAAACACCATTAGGTTTATTCCAATTTGGCAAAACAGATAAATCTATTGTAGTAGATGGTCAATTCACATCAGTTAATGCACTGAAAAACATTGATATACCACTGAATATTGCAGGAAGTCAGTCACAAAGTAGTGATGATAGTAAAGAAGATAACTCTGCAATGTCAGAAGTGAATCAATCTTCAGGTTCAAAATCATCTCAAGCGTCTATGCCTAGTGCAAGTTCAAGCAGTATGCCAACTGTTAAATTGAAAGATATTGCAGATGTCTCAGTTGGGGACGTTAGAACGTCGATTTCGAAAACAAATGGTAAAGATGCAGTGAACTTACAAGTTTTAAAATCACAAGATGCTAATACAGTTCAAGTAGCGAAAGATGTTCAGAAAAAAGTTGATGAATTTGTCAAAGATAACAATAATTTGAAGGCTACAAAAACAATGGATACTGCCAAGCCTGTTGAAGATTCGTTATATACAATGGTTGAAAAAGCGGTTCTTGGTACAATTGTAGCTATCATCGTTATACTACTTTTCTTAAGAAATATTCGTACAACAGCAATATCTGTTGTTTCTATTCCATTGTCATTATTAATGGCCTTAATCGCTTTAAAATTGAGTGATGTATCGTTAAACATTTTAACTTTAGGTGCATTAACTGTAGCGATAGGACGTGTAATAGATGACTCTATTGTAGTAGTAGAGAATATCTATAGACGATTATCTGATCCTACCGAACCGATGAAAGGGCAGAATTTAATTATTAGTGCCACTACAGAAGTATTTAAGCCAATCATGTCATCTACGTTAGTGACCATTATTGTCTTTTTACCACTTATATTTGTCTCTGGCTCTGTTGGTGAAATGTTTAGACCATTCGCTTTAGCGATTGCCTTTAGTTTATTAGCTTCATTATTGGTTTCTATCACTTTAGTTCCAGCGTTAGCTGCTACTTTATTCAACAAAGGTGTGAAACATCGTCAAAATGGTCAAAATGAAAAGTTAGGCATTGTTAGTAGAAGTTATAAAAAAGTCTTAGCATGGTCATTGAATCATAAATGGTTAGTTATCATCATTAGTACGGTTATTTTAGTACTCACGATAGTGATTGGAGGACCTAGATTAGGAACAAGCTTTATCTCTTCTGGTGATGATAAATTTTTAGCGATTACGTATACCCCTAAACCTGGTGAGACTCAACAAGCGGTATTAAATCATGCCAAAGATGTTGAAAAATATTTACAACATAAAGATAAAGTGAAAACAGTACAATACTCTGTTGGTGGACCTAGTCCAGTAGATCCAACTGGAAGTACGAATAGTATGGCTATTATGGTTGAGTATGATAATGATACACCAAACTTTGATGAAGAACCGGATAAAGTATTGAAACATGTAGATAGTTTTAAACATCCGGGAGAATGGAAAAACCAAGATCTAGGTACAGGTGCTGGTAATAGCTCTGTAGAAGTAACTGTAAAAGGTCCTTCGACAGATGATATCAAAGGTACAGTTAATAAAATTGAAGATAAAATGAAAGACATCAAAGGATTAGCGAATGTAAAATCTGATTTATCACAAACATATGATCAATATGAAGTAAAAGTTAATCAAAATAAAGCAGCTCAAAATGGTATTTCAGCTGCACAATTAGCAATGAATTTAAATGAAAACCTACCTGAAAAAACTATTACTACTGTCAAAGAACAAGGTAAGACAATTGATGTTAAAGTGAAACAAAATAAGGCTACAGATTGGTCTGAAAAGAAACTTAACAATATTGAATTGCAGAAGCCAACAGGTGGAACAATTAAGTTGAGTGATATTGCATCACTTGAAAAAACAACAACGCCAAGTAAATTAACACAAGAACAAGGTGATTATGCAACTACCATAACAGGTAAAGTCATTAATAAAGACGTTGGTGGTACAACTAGAAATGTGATGTCACAACTGAATCATCTAGATAAGCCTAATAATGTCAAAGTAAATGTTGGTGGTGCCAATGATGATATTAACAATGCCATTACACAATTAGTATTTGCTATGATTGCTGCAATTATTATCGTTTATCTTATCTTAGTGATTACATTTAAAGGTGGCTTAGCGCCATTTACGATATTATTCTCGTTACCATTTACAATTATCGGTGTAATTATTGCATTATTGATTACAGGAGAAACGATATCTGTGCCAAGTTTAATTGGTATGCTCATGTTGATCGGTATTGTTGTAACGAATGCGATTGTGTTAATAGATAGAGTGATAAATAATGAACGACATGGTATGGAGATGAAAGAAGCATTAATAGAAGCGGGTGGTACTAGAATTAGACCGATATTAATGACAGCAGTTGCAACAATTGGTGCGTTAATCCCGTTACTATTTGGACAAGATAGTTCAATCTTAATTTCTAAAGGTATGGCTGCTACTGTTATTGGTGGATTAATATCTTCAACAATCCTAACTTTAGTTGTAGTTCCAGTCATTTATGAAATCTTATTCACTTTAAAAAATCGTTTAACAAAACGACACACAAAATAATAGTTAGAAATTATAAAATTATAGTATCTTACTTAGGTAAGTGTAAAAATTAAAGAAAAAGGCTAATTGAGAGCGACTCAGTTAGCCTTTTTCAAATGAATATTTAGTAAGATATTAGAATAATATCAATGCTAAAATACAATAAATGATAAAGATAAATATAGACATTAAATTAAGAATATTAACACCCTTAAGATCTTTTTTAATCATTTTGAAGGATGTAATTTCTACATTACCTACTAGTAACAGTAGAACGATGAACACCCACCAGTTTTCTTTAGGGAAATGCATCGTTGTTAATGCTAAAACAAACAATAATAGTACGCCCATAATTATTCTTAAGATACGCGTAAAGATATTGTCCATTTTAAAGATACTGATATAACTAACAACTAGATAGAGAATTGCTAGTAATATGAGATAAAATTGCATGTTGAAACTTCCTCTCTTATCTAAAAATTCATCACATGATGATCATATAAGTTAGTGGCTGGTGAACATAATTATGACTTAAAACAGCCTGGGGCAAAAACATTTCACAGTTAAATTCAAGCATTTGGCAGTAACTGTCTGGTTTGTAAAATGCTGATGTATCAACGTTTTACAAACCTAGTCAGTCTTGCCGGGGTGGGAATATGAAATAAATTTTATATAAAATTTATTTCTGTCCCACTCCCATTTGTGTGCGAATTTCACGTATCTCATTTTCAATGTTTTTCAATTGATTAACGAGTGCGGATGTATCTAAATTGAGTGATTCTTTCTTTTCTAAGTCACCTTGCAAGCGAACATAGTCATATTTTAATTCAGTCAATTTATCTTCTAATGTCATTGAAATAAACTCCTTTAAAGTATAGTTATGTACATGTCTAATTGATTATATCACGAAACGAGAGACTTCTAAAATAACTAGAAAATATGTTAAAGTTATCAATTGTAATGAGTCATCAGAAAGAAGGTATAAAAGTGACAGAGCAATTCACGATGATTATTTTATTAATCGCACTTGGCTATTTTTTAAAACGTATTAATTTTGTGAAAGCTACAGACAGTCAAGTCTTAGCCACGTTAGTATTAAATGTTACATTGCCTTCTTTAGTAATAGTAAATTTGAATAGTGCAGATTTAAAGCTGTCATTTTCAATTTTACCGTTATTAATGATTGCATATGGTATTATCGCTAAAATAATTGTCATTTGGTTTTTTAGAAAATATGATAATCAAATGAGAGGCTCAGTAGGGATGATGACCGGGGCAATGAACATTGGTTTGTTTGCATATCCTTTAGTTGAAGCAATATGGCCTAAAATGGGTCTTGTTTATTTCGGAATGGCCGATATAGGCGGTGCCTTTATTATGTTTGGTGTGACTTATTTTGTAGGTAGTTATTATAGTGAAGGCAGTGATCAATTTAATTTCAAGTTTTTAGGCAAAAAATTGATACAATCTGTACCACTAGTCACATATATTGTGATGTTTATACTAAATATTAGTCAAATTCATTTACCACATGTAGCGATTGACTTCTTCAGTATTATCTCAAAAGCTAATATGCCTTTATCTATGATATTACTTGGAGTGATGTTGAATTTCACAATCGAACGCAAGTATTTACCAGCAACGTTTAAATATCTAGGTTTACATTATGGACTAGCCTTAGTAGCAGGTTTGTTAATTCACTTTTTATTACCAGTGTCTGATGATATGATTAAAACAACGCTACTTATTACTTGGATGTTGCCCGTAGGTGTTGCTATTATTTCATATGGTATTCAATTTAAATATAAAACATTACCCTTTATAGGAATGGTAACTAACTTAACTATTATTATAAGTATCGTTATTTTATATATGTATCAAGCTATTTTTGTTTGACACTATTATATGATTGAATACTGATTTGTTTATTAATGATATAAATTAAAAAATATGCCATGTATCTAACGTTTATGAGAGATACGTGGCATATTTTTTGTTGTAGCAACTATAGTTTGTTAGCTAATGTGTCTATCCTTTACCACCCATAAATGCAGGGTAGTTTGTCATACCACCATCAACATAAATTGTTGTACCGTGGACATAACTTGAAAAGTCTGAAGCTAGGAATAAAACGACATTCGCTACATCTTGAGGTTCACCAATTTTGCGAGCTGGAATCATATCTAAAGTTTCATCTCGTGTTTGTGGATCTGAAAATTTCTCTTTAGTATGTTCAGTAACGATAGCTCCAGGTGAGACATTGTTTATACGAATACCATATTGCGCATATTCCATTGACATCGTTTCCATCATCAATTTCAAACCGCCTTTACTAGCGGCGTAGTTTACGTAGTTAGGCCAAGGAATTCTATCGTGTACACTTGCTGTATTAATAATAACGCCTTGTTTATCTTCTTTTAAAAAGTGATTAATAGCTTCTCTTGAGCCAATAAATGCACCTGTTAAGTTAATATCAATAACTTTCTGCCATTCTTGTAAAGACATCTCGTGTGAAGGAATTGCTTTTTCAAATCCAGCGTTGTTAATCATAATATCTAATGTACCAAAATGATCAATTGTTGTTTGTACAAGGTTTTTGACATCTTCTTCTACGGCTACATCACCTTGAACAGTGATAGCCTCTCCACCAGCATTAGTGATGATTTCTTTAGCTTCATTTAATTCATCATGGTGCTTATCAGAGCGGTAATTTAATACCACCTTAGCTTGAGCTTTGCCAAAGTTTTCAGCTATTGATTTACCAATACCACTTCCGGCACCAGTAATAATGACAACTTTATTTTTTAAATCAGCAAACATAAAGACTCCTCCTAAATTGAATCTATTTTAAGTTACCTAGAATGATGGCAGCGATAACGATAACAATAATACCACTCCATATACCTGTCATCTGACGACGGTCTTTTTTCTCGCCTAAGATGAAAATACCGCCTAAAGTAGAAACGATAACTAATAATTGTGTTAATGAAAAGCTTGTTGCTACGCCAACTCTTGGTTGGGAGTAGAACATAAATAGGTTACCAATACCCCAAATAACACCGGGTAGTAGGTTAAGGGCAGTCGATTTAAGTGATGTTTTATGGTTCATTGATAGAAGGAAACCACCAATAGCCATACCTACTGATTGGAAGAACAGCGCATCTGTACCACCAACACCAAAGATATCTCCTAAAACAACGTAACCGACATAGCCGATAGTTGAAAGAATTAAAATACCCATCGCTTTTTTGAATTCTGGGTCATTAGATTTTTGTTCATTTTTGGCTTTTAAAGATGTTAATGAAATACCAGTTACAAGTAAAATCATAGCAATTAAGCCAAAAATAATTTGTGTCATAGTACTCCATTCACCTAAGAAAATAACACTAAATAATGTCGTACCTACAAGTTGCATACCAGTTGAAATAGGCATCGTTTTAGATACACCTATTAAATTAACAGATTTCAACTGATTACCTTGTCCAAATGCCCAAAAAGCACCTGAGAATAAGCCGACGAAAATGACGACTGGATCGTTAAATTTGGCATAACCAGTTAATAACAATCCAATACCTACAATCAGCGCACCTAAAGTGGTACCTCTAATTTGGTTGTATGGTCCACCGCCGACGAACACATTAATTAAAACAACACTACCCCAAAATAATGCAGGTAATAGTGCGATTAAGAAATCAAGAAATTGCACGTTAAACTCACTCTCCAATTCTATTTGTTAAAAGTGTTCCCCTTTTTTACACTTGAGAGCTATTTTAAAGCAAACTGTGTTAATAGTAAAAATCAATTGCTCATAAATTATAAAAAATGTAAAAAAAATAGACTGAAACACTATTGATTTTATATACCCCATTAATATATTTTTAAAAATAATTAATTGAGAAAATGTATCAATATGACTTCAGTCTATAAGTCTATTGCTATATATTTGTTATTTATACTTCTTATAAAGCCTGATTTATGATGGATAGGTCAAAGGAACATTTAAGTCAACAAGCCTGTTAAAATTTCTGTTGAAAGTTCATAACGGCATACTTATTTATGTTAGCAACGGATGTTCTTCTTTAACGTTACGGGATTCGAATTTGAATTTTACGTATTCATAATTAATTTGAAAACCTAATTGATTAAATCGTTCTATTAATTTGTTGTTTTTATTACGAATTTTAAAATATACCTTTCTAATCGTGAAGTGATCAAAGGCAAAACTTAAAGCAAAGGAAAGCAGATCAAAAGCGATACCTTTTAAACGATAGTCACTATGGGAACTAAAATATTTAATTTCAGCGAGTGATGGTTGCGTATTTACTTCTAAATATAAATAGCCTTTAAGTAGTCCTTCGCTAACAAATAAAAATAAACGATGATCATCATCCAAATTATCAACGATTTCTCGTGCAGATAGTGCATTATATTTAAAAGTTGAGTGATGCAATTTATTAAAGGCACGATAGAATCCTTTATGATAGGGAATGATATTCGGCTGATGCGTCTGTTGTTCAAGTGGTGAATGTGTTTCTAGGTAATAATCTGTAAAATTATAACTTGATTGTATCGCTTTCATTAAATGTTTATATTGTTGAATGCCTTGCTCGAATGAAAAGTTAAATACGGCATCATCAGGTTGACTTTGAGTCATAGCAGTAAATAAATCTTTGAAAATAGCTTCAGTTAATTTGAAATCTTTAGAGACAAAAGGGCCGATGACTTTATATTTATCTTTAGCATAAGCAAAACTTAGAATTAATACTTTAATATCATTAGCTAATTGATAAGCAAATACACCTGGAGATTGGATAGAGCGATCAATCATAGTATCAATATCTTTATATTGTTGAGGAAGTTTATATAAATAGGATGTTGATTCGTAATTGGAATGTTCAATGAACAATTTTATTTGTCTTTTATCATGTAACTGAACAATGTTCATATAATGACCTCCGTATGTTTTATTACCATAATTATATAGTATTTATAGGATAATGAAAGTTTAGAGGTACATGAACATGTTACAATACTCTTAACATTTATTATGAACCGACACTGACTAAAAAAGATATTTTGGTAAAGAGAAAGGACATGTAGTTTATGAAATCATTAATTTTAGCAGAAAAACCTTCTGTAGCAAGAGATATAGCACATGCTTTAAATGTAAATCAACAACGAAATGGATATTTTGAAAGTCCGACATATATTGTGACATGGGCGCTTGGACATTTAGTCACTAACGCGACGCCAGAACAATATGATAAAAATTTGAAAGAATGGCGCCTGGAAGATTTGCCAATTATACCTAAACATATGAAAACAATTGTTATAGGTAAGACAAGTAAACAATTTAAAACTGTGAAATCACTAATATTAGATAAAACTGTTAGAGATATCATTATTGCTACCGATGCTGGACGAGAGGGAGAACTAGTAGCAAGGCTCATTTTAGATAAAGTGGGGAATAAAAAACCGATACGACGTTTATGGATAAGTTCTGTAACTAAAAAAGCAATTCAAGAAGGTTTTAAACATCTTAAAGACGGTCGTGAGTACGATAATTTATATCGTGCAGCATTAGCAAGAAGCGAAGCAGATTGGATTGTAGGTATCAATGCGACACGTGCGTTAACAACGAAATATGATGCACAACTATCATTAGGCCGTGTTCAAACACCAACGATTCAATTAGTCCAAACACGTCAAGATGCAATCAATCATTTTAAACCTGAAAATTACTATACATTAATGTTGTCGACTAGAGGGTTTGATTTTCAATTAGCAACACAACAACGTATTAAAGATAAGTCGATATTAGAGGGCATTGTTGGAGATATTAAAGGTAAGCAAGGTCTCGTTAAAGATGTAACAACAAAGCATAAAAAAACATTTCCACAACAACTTTATAATCTAACTGATTTACAACAGGATATGTATAAACGCTATAAAATAGGTCCTAAAGAAACTTTAAACACATTGCAAAACTTATATGAGCGACATAAGTTAGTAACATATCCACGTACAGATTCTAATTATTTAACAACGGATATGGTGGACACAATTAAAGAACGTGTTCAAGCAACAATGGCTACTGAATATAAGGATGTTGCAAGAACGCTAATGTCTAAAAATATATCGCCAAAAATGTCTATATTTAATAATCAAAAAGTGTCTGATCACCATGCTATTATTCCAACAGAAATTAGACCCATGCTAGCTGAGTTAACTAATAGAGAAGTAAAATTATATGACATGATTGTGGAACGCTTTTTAGAATCATTAATGCCACCTCATGAATATGATACGATTACAGTGAATTTAGATGTAGGTGGACATATTTTTGTACTCAAAGAAAATGTGACAACAAATTTAGGATTTAAGGTACTTAGACAACAGTCAACTTTAACTGAACAGCAACAGCCATTTTATAAAAATGAAGCTATTCACATTAATCAGTTAGAAATTAAAACACATCAAACGACACCACCAGAATATTTTAATGAAGGATCTTTATTAAAAGCGATGGAAAATCCTCAAAATTATATAGAAATGAAAGATAAAAAGCATGCGCAAACATTAAAACAAACGGGTGGTATTGGAACAGTAGCAACACGAGCTGATATTATCGATAAGTTATTTAATATGAATGCTATCGAATCAAGAGATGGCAAAATTAAAGTAACTACGAAGGGGAAACAAATATTAGAACTTGCACCAATCGATTTAACATCGCCATTAATGACAGCTCAATGGGAAGAAAAGTTAATGTTAATTGAACGCGGCAAATATTCAAGTAAGACATTTATAAATGAGATGAAGCAATTTACTGAAACAGTTGTCAATGAAATAAAAAATAGTGAACAAAAATATAAACATGATAATTTAACCACAACTGAATGTCCAACATGTGGCAAATTTATGATTAAAGTTAAAACAAAAAATGGACAAATGTTAGTTTGTCAGGATCCATCATGCAAGACCAAAAAGAATGTCCAACGTAAAACAAATGCACGCTGCCCAAATTGTAAAAAGAAAATGACATTATTTGGAAAAGGAAAGGGAGCGGTTTATAGATGTGTTTGTGGTCATTCTGAAACACAAGCACAAATGGATAAACGTATGAAAAATAAAACAGCTGGTAAAGTTTCGAAAAAGGAAATGAAAAAGTATATGAATCAGCATGAAGACATTGATAATAATCCGTTCAAAGATGCACTTAAGAATCTAAAATTATAGATAAAATCGAACAAATCAATAGTTATATTTACAAAAGTTCGTTTTTGGTATTGTTTTTTATAGTGAATGATATTAAACTATTAAAGTATTTTAAATAAAGGAGCATCCATTCGTGAAAAACTATTTCCAGTTCGATAAATATGGAACAAATTTCAAAAGAGAAATTCTGGGTGGTATTACAACGTTTTTATCAATGGCTTATATTTTAGCCGTAAACCCACAAGTATTAAGTTTAGCAGGTGTAAAAGGCATATCTGAAGATATGAAAATGGACCAAGGGGCAATATTTGTAGCTACTGCACTTGCAGCATTTGTAGGTTCATTATTTATGGGATTAATTGCTAAGTACCCTATAGCACTAGCCCCAGGTATGGGATTAAATGCATTTTTCGCGTTTACTGTAGTCTTAACTATGGGAATTCCGTGGAAAGTTGGATTAACTGGTGTGCTATTCTCAGGTATCTTTTTTGCCATATTGACTGTCACAGGGTTTAGGGAAGTTATTATTAACGCTATACCATATCAAATGAAGATGGCAGTGTCTGCCGGTATTGGTTTATTTATTACATTTGTAGGTTTACAAAGTTCAGGAATTATTGTCAAAAATGATTCTACTTTAGTTACACTTGGACATTTAACAAAAGGACCAGTTTTATTGGCAATATTTGGTATAGCTATTACAGTTATTTTATATGCTAAGAAATTACCAGGATCTATATTCATAGGTATGATTGTCACTGCAATTGTAGGCATGCTAACTGGTTTAATACATACACCTACAGGAGTAGTGGGACAAATACCAAGTATTAAGCCAACGTTTGGTGCAGCGTTTGAAGCATTTAAAGACCCAGGCCAACTATTTACAATTCAATTTTTAATTGTCATATTAACTTTCTTATTTATTGATTTCTTTGATACAGCGGGAACATTAGTTGCAGTTGCAACACAAGCAGGTATCATGAAAGATAATAAGTTACCTAGAGCAGGTAGAGCTTTATTTTCTGATTCATTAGCAACAATAGTGGGTGCAATATTTGGTACAACAACAACAACATCATATATTGAATCTACTTCTGGTGTAGCAGTTGGAGCTAGAACAGGCTTTGCAAGTATTGTTACAGGCTGTTGTTTCTTATTAGCCTTGTTCTTTAGTCCATTAATAGCTGTAGTTACAAGTGCAGTAACAACACCGGCATTAGTTGTTGTTGGTGTGTTGATGGCTGCTAACTTTGCAGAAATAAACTGGAAGAGTTTCGAAGTTGCTGTACCTGCATTTATAACAATTATAATGATGCCACTTTCATATTCTATCGCAACAGGTATTGCGTGTGGTTTCATCTTCTATCCAATCACGATGTTAATTTCTAAAAAACATAAAGAAGTACATCCGATAATGTATGTATTGATGGTTTTATTCATACTTTACTTCGTTTTTGTCCATGGTTAGATTATAAAAATAAGAGCCGACTTCCTATTATGGAGGTCGGCTTTTTGGTCACTTTAAACTAATTTTAAATAGTTTCTTCTATTATAATTACATATCTTAACGTTATTCCCTTTTATCATCTTTATATTGAGTATAAATTACGCGAGCATTTCTATTTGCTACATAAGTTGGTGCAGACAGTACCACAATAACAAAAAATATCATAAGGAAGAATAAAATCCAGTGGATTACCATACCAATGATAGGAATAAAGGCGATGAAACTACCGATTAATCCCATTAAAGGAATAAAGACCATAGGTTTTATAGCATTTTGATTATCTACCAATAACACAATAATTAAAATTAAGTATAATAACGCATTAAACAATAGTGGTTGCCAACCGAAAGATACAATTACACTACCACCAAGAAAAGGAATACCATAAAAGAATTCACAAACGATTAAAAAGACACCTATGATGGATAATGTTAATTTAATACCATTTTTCATAAACTACAACACCTTTCATAAGATAAGTATATAAAATTTTTCCCAGAGTTAATAATGAAATGAATTATAAAAAGTTAATGTAATAAAAACAAAGAAAAACATTTAGAAAACTGTTGAACTAACAATATATATAAAGTAAAATAATAAAGTATGTGTTAGACAGATAGAATAATTATATGAAAAGCCTTGATTTATCGACATTTTTCATGTAATATAACTAACGTTGGACTTTAAGAAAAGCGATGAAGCGAAAGGTTACTGACACACCCGGCCACTTTGTCATGGCGATGTGTAAGATAGTTTTCGTGGAGAAGTCTATCACTAAATGTAGACGAATGAGGAGGGAAAATAATGGCAAAACAAAAAATCAGAATCAGATTAAAAGCTTATGATCACCGTGTGATTGATCAATCAGCAGAGAAAATTGTAGAAACAGCGAAACGTTCTGGTGCAGATGTTTCTGGACCAATTCCGTTACCAACTGAGAAATCAGTTTACACAATTATCCGTGCGGTGCATAAGTATAAAGATTCACGTGAACAATTCGAACAACGTACACATAAACGTTTGATTGATATTGTTAACCCAACACCAAAAACAGTTGATGCTTTAATGGGCTTAAACTTACCATCTGGTGTAGACATCGAAATTAAATTATAATAGACAAAATTAGGAGGTGGACTTTCGATGACCAAAGGAATCTTAGGAAGAAAAATTGGGATGACACAAGTATTCGGAGAAAACGGTGAATTAATCCCTGTAACAGTAGTAGAAGCAAAAGAAAATGTTGTATTACAAAAGAAAACTGAAGAAGTTGATGGATACAATGCAATCCAAATAGGATTTGAAGACAAAAAAGCATATAAAAAAGATGCTAAATCTAATAAATATGCTAATAAACCAGCTGAAGGTCATGCTAAAAAAGCTGACGCAGCACCTAAGCGCTTCATTCGTGAATTCCGTAATGTTGACGTGGAAGGTTACGAAGTAGGTCAAGAAGTCTCAGTAGATACTTTTGAAGCTGGAGATATTATTGATGTAACTGGCGTATCAAAAGGTAAAGGTTTCCAAGGTGCTATTAAACGCCACGGACAATCTCGTGGACCAATGTCTCACGGTTCTCATTTCCATAGAGCACCTGGTTCAGTAGGTATGGCTTCAGATGCTTCTAGAGTATTTAAAGGTCAAAAAATGCCTGGACGTATGGGTGGTAACACAGTTACTGTACAAAACTTAGAAGTAGTTCAAGTTGATGCAGAAAACAAAGTTATCTTAGTTAAAGGTAATGTACCTGGACCTAAAAAAGGATTAGTAGAAATCAGAACTTCAATTAAAAAAGGTAATAAATAATAAGAAGTGAAAGGAGGAAATGCATAATGGCTAATTATGATGTTTTAAAATTAGACGGAACTAAATCAGGTTCAGTAGAATTAAGTGATTCAGTATTCGCTATCGAACCAAATAATAGTGTTCTTTTTGAAGCTATTACTTTACAACGTGCTTCATTACGTCAAGGTACACATGCTGTTAAGAATCGTTCAGCAGTTCGTGGTGGCGGACGTAAACCATGGAGACAAAAAGGAACAGGACGTGCGCGTCAAGGTACAATTCGTGCGCCACAATGGCGTGGTGGTGGTATTGTATTCGGACCAACACCAAGAAGTTATGCATACAAAATGCCTAAGAAAATGCGTCGTTTAGCATTACGTTCAGCGTTATCTTTCAAAGTAAAAGAAAACAGCTTAACTATTGTAGATGCATTCAATTTTGATGCACCAAAAACAAAAGAATTCAAAAATGTATTAACTACTTTAGAACAACCTAAGAAAGTATTAGTAGTTACTGATAACGAAGATGTTAATGTTGAATTATCAGCACGTAACATTCCTAATGTTCAAGTAACAACTGCACAAGGTTTAAACGTATTAGATATTACAAATGCTGACAGCTTAGTAATTACAGAAGCTGCCGCTAAAAAAGTTGAGGAGGTGCTCGGATAATGGAAGCTAGAGACATTCTTAAGCGCCCCGTGATCACTGAGAAATCTTCTGAAGCTATGGCAGAAGACAAATATACTTTTGATGTAGATACTCGTGTTAACAAAACACAAGTTAAAATCGCAGTTGAAGAAATCTTCGATGTGAAAGTAGCTAGTGTTAATATCATGAACTACAAACCTAAGAAAAAACGTATGGGCCGTTACCAAGGCTACACAAATAAAAGAAGAAAAGCGATTGTTACATTAAAAGAAGGTTCAATCGACTTATTCAACTAATACATTTACCATTAAGGAGGTAAGCGACAATGGCTATTAAAAAGTATAAGCCAATAACAAATGGTCGTCGTAATATGACTTCTTTGGATTTCGCAGAAATCACAAAGACAACACCTGAAAAGTCATTATTACAACCGCTACCGAAAAGAGCGGGACGTAACAACCAAGGTAAATTGACTGTAAGACACCATGGTGGTGGTCACAAACGTCAATACCGTGTTATCGACTTCAAAAGAAATAAAGATGGAATCAATGCAAAAGTTGATTCAATTCAATACGATCCAAACCGTTCAGCAAATATTGCATTATTAGTATATGCAGACGGTGAAAAACGTTACATCATTGCTCCTAAAGGATTGCAAGTTGGACAAATCGTTGAAAGTGGTGCAGAAGCTGATATTAAATTAGGTAATGCATTACCACTACAAAACATCCCAGTAGGTACTGTAGTACACAATATCGAACTTAAACCTGGTAAAGGTGGACAAATTGCACGTTCAGCTGGTGCTAGCGCACAAGTATTAGGTAAAGAAGGTAAATATGTATTAATCAGATTACGTTCTGGTGAAGTACGTATGATTTTATCAACTTGCCGTGCTACAATTGGTCAAGTTGGTAACATTCAACATGAATTAGTTAATGTTGGTAAAGCTGGTCGTTCAAGATGGAAAGGCATCCGCCCAACAGTTCGTGGTTCTGTAATGAACCCTAACGATCACCCACACGGTGGTGGTGAAGGTCGTGCTCCTATCGGTAGACCATCTCCAATGTCACCATGGGGTAAACCTACGCTTGGTAAGAAAACACGTCGTGGTAAAAAATCATCAGACAAACTTATCGTTCGTGGACGTAAGAAAAAATAATAAAATCAACTTATTTGAGTGTGCGGCCTAGTGCTGCACGCACATAATAAGAAGGGAGGCGCCCAAATGGCTCGTAGTATTAAAAAAGGACCTTTCGTCGATGAGCATTTAATGAAAAAAGTTGAAGCTCAAGAAGGAAGCGAAAAGAAACAAGTAATCAAAACATGGTCACGTCGTTCTACAATTTTCCCTAATTTCATTGGACATACTTTTGCAGTATACGACGGACGTAAACATGTACCTGTATATGTAACAGAAGATATGGTAGGTCATAAATTAGGTGAGTTTGCTCCTACACGTACATTTAAAGGACATGCTGCAGACGACAAAAAAACTAGAAGATAATATTTAAAAGTAGAGGAGGACATCCTAATGGAAGCAAAAGCGGTTGCTAGAACAATAAGAATCGCACCTCGTAAAGTAAGATTAGTTCTTGACTTAATCAGAGGTAAAAATGCTGCTGAAGCTATTGCTATTTTAAAATTAACTAACAAAGCTTCATCACCAGTAATCGAAAAAGTATTAATGTCCGCTTTAGCAAATGCTGAACATAACTATGACATGAACACAGATGAATTAGTTATCAAAGAAGCATACGCTAATGAAGGACCAACATTAAAACGTTTCCGTCCACGTGCACAAGGTCGTGCTAGTGCGATTAACAAACGTACAAGCCACATTACAATCGTCGTAAGTGACGGTAAAGAAGAAGCGAAAGAAGCTTAATAAACTTTTTAAGGAGGGAATACTGTGGGTCAAAAAATTAATCCAATCGGACTTCGTGTTGGTATCATCCGTGATTGGGAAGCTAAATGGTATGCTGAAAAAGACTTCGCATCACTATTACACGAAGATTTAAAAATCCGTAAATTTATTGATAATGAATTAAAAGAAGCGTCTGTTTCTCACGTAGAAATCGAACGTGCTGCAAACCGTATCAACATTGCAATTCATACTGGTAAACCTGGTATGGTAATTGGTAAAGGCGGTTCAGAAATCGAAAAATTACGTAACAAATTAAATGCGTTAACTGATAAAAAAGTACACATCAACGTTATTGAAATCAAAAAAATTGATCTTGATGCTCGTTTAGTGGCAGAAAACATTGCACGTCAATTAGAAAACCGTGCTTCATTCCGTCGTGTACAAAAACAAGCAATTACAAGAGCTATGAAACTTGGTGCTAAAGGTATTAAAACACAAGTATCAGGTCGTTTAGGCGGAGCTGACATCGCTCGTGCTGAACAATATTCAGAAGGAACTGTTCCACTTCATACATTACGTGCTGACATTGACTATGCACACGCAGAAGCTGATACTACTTACGGTAAATTAGGCGTTAAAGTATGGATCTATCGTGGAGAAGTTCTTCCTACTAAGAACACTAGTGAAGGAGGAAAATAATAATGTTACTACCAAAACGTGTAAAATATCGTCGTCAACATCGTCCTAAAACAACTGGTCGTTCAAAAGGCGGTAACTACGTAACATTTGGTGAGTACGGATTACAAGCAACAACAACGTCTTGGATTACGTCTCGTCAAATCGAATCTGCTCGTATAGCAATGACACGTTACATGAAACGTGGCGGGAAAGTTTGGATTAAAATCTTCCCACATACACCATATACAAAAAAACCTTTAGAAGTACGTATGGGTGCTGGTAAAGGTGCGGTTGAAGGCTGGATTGCAGTTGTAAAACCTGGTAGAATTTTATTCGAAGTTGCTGGTGTATCTGAAGAAGTTGCTCGTGAAGCACTACGTTTAGCAAGTCACAAACTTCCAGTAAAAACTAAGTTTGTAAAACGTGAAGAATTGGGTGGTGAAACAAATGAAAGCTAAGGAAATTAGAGACTTAACCACTTCAGAAATCGAAGAACAAATCAAATCTTCAAAAGAAGAGCTTTTTAACCTACGCTTTCAGTTAGCTACAGGTCAATTAGAAGAAACTGCACGTATTCGTACAGTAAGAAAAACGATTGCACGTCTAAAAACTGTTGCTCGTGAAAGAGAAATTGAACAAAGTAAGGCTAATCAATAATTAAGTGAAAGAGGAGGTTACAAAAGTGAGCGAAAGAAATGATCGTAAAGTTTATGTAGGTAGAGTTGTTTCAGACAAAATGGACAAGACTGTTACAGTACTTGTTGAAACTTACAAAACACACAAATTATACGGCAAACGTGTAAAATACTCTAAAAAATACAAAACTCATGATGAAAACAATTCAGCTAAATTAGGAGATATTGTTAAAATTCAAGAAACTCGTCCTTTATCAGCAACAAAACGTTTTCGTTTAGTAGAGATTGTTGAAGAGTCAGTAATTATTTAATACAAGTTTAAAGATAAGGGAGGTTTAACTAATGATCCAACAAGAGACACGTTTAAAAGTAGCAGATAACTCTGGTGCTCGTGAAGTTCTTACAATCAAAGTATTAGGTGGATCTGGTCGTAAAACAGCGAACATTGGCGATGTAATCGTGTGTACCGTTAAAAATGCAACACCAGGTGGCGTTGTTAAAAAGGGTGACGTTGTAAAAGCTGTTATCGTACGTACTAAATCAGGTGTTCGTCGTAATGACGGTTCATATATCAAATTTGATGAAAATGCATGTGTTATCATTCGTGATGACAAAGGCCCACGTGGTACTCGTATCTTCGGTCCTGTTGCTCGTGAATTACGTGAAGGTAACTTCATGAAAATCGTTTCATTAGCACCAGAAGTACTTTAATAATCATTAACCAATATATATAAGGAGGTGCCCACATGCATATCAAAAAAGGTGACAACGTAAAAGTTATCGCAGGTAAAGACAAAGGTAAAGAAGGTAAAGTATTAGAAACTCTACCTAAAAAAGACCGTGTCGTTGTGGAAGGTGTTAACATAATGAAAAAACACCAAAAACCAACTCAATTAAATCCTGAAGGTGGAATCTTAGAAACAGAGGCAGCAATCCATGTTTCTAACGTACAATTGTTAGATCCAAAAACAAACGAACCTACTCGTGTTGGTTACAAATTTGTTGATGGTAAAAAAGTTCGTATCGCTAAAAAATCTGGCGAAGAAATCAAATCTAATAATTAATTATAAGTTGAAAGGAGGATCCCACTTTGAACCGTTTAAAAGAAAAGTTTAACTCAGAAGTTACTGAAAACTTAATGAAGAAATTTGATTATACTTCAGTAATGGAAGTACCAAAAATAGATAAAATTGTAGTGAACATGGGTGTAGGTGACGCTGTACAAAATTCTAAAGTTCTAGACAGTGCTGTTGAAGAATTAGAATTAATTACTGGTCAAAAACCATTAGTAACTAAAGCGAAAAAATCAGTAGCAACATTCCGTTTACGTGAAGGTATGCCTATTGGTGCTAAAGTAACACTTCGCGGCGAAAGAATGTATGAATTCTTAGATAAATTAATTTCAGTATCACTACCTCGTGTACGTGACTTCCAAGGTGTTTCTAAAAAAGCATTTGACGGACGCGGTAACTACACATTAGGTGTTAAAGAACAATTAATTTTCCCAGAAATCGACTATGATAAAGTAAGTAAAGTTAGAGGAATGGATATTGTTATCGTAACGACTGCTAACACTGATGAAGAAGCTCGTGAATTGTTAGCTAACTTCGGTATGCCATTCCGTAAATAATTATTTAAAGGAGGCTAATTAAGTGGCTAAAACTTCAATGGTTGCTAAGCAACAAAAAAAACAAAAATATGCAGTACGTGAATACACTCGTTGTGAACGTTGTGGCCGTCCACATTCTGTATATCGTAAATTTAAATTATGCCGTATTTGTTTCCGTGAATTAGCTTACAAAGGCCAAATCCCTGGCGTTCGTAAAGCTAGCTGGTAATAAAAAAGTATGAAAGGAGGCAACAATCAATGACAATGACAGATCCAATCGCAGATATGCTTACTCGTGTTAGAAACGCTAACATGGTGCGTCACGAGAAATTAGAGTTACCTGCATCAAATATCAAAAAAGAAATTGCTGAAATCTTAAAAAGTGAAGGTTTCATTAAAAATGTTGAATATATAGAAGATGATAAACAAGGTGTACTTCGTTTATTCTTAAAATATGGTCAAAACGATGAGCGTGTTATCACAGGATTAAAACGTATTTCAAAACCAGGTTTACGTGTTTATGCTAAAGCATCAGAAATGCCTAAAGTATTAAATGGTTTAGGTATTGCATTAGTATCAACTTCAGAAGGTGTTATCACTGATAAAGAAGCTAGAAAACGTAATGTTGGTGGAGAAATTATCGCATACGTTTGGTAATAAAATATAAGGAGGTGCCATAACATGAGTCGTGTTGGTAAGAAAATTATTGACATCCCTAGTGACGTTACAGTAACTTTTGATGGAAATCATGTCACTGTAAAAGGTCCAAAAGGTGAATTATCAAGAACTTTAAATGAAAGAATGACTTTTAAACAAGACGAAAACACTATAGAAGTTGTAAGACCATCAGATTCTAAAGAAGATAGAACTAATCATGGTACAACTCGTGCTTTATTAAATAATATGGTACAAGGTGTTTCTAAAGGTTACGAAAAAGTACTTGAACTTGTAGGTGTAGGTTACCGTGCTCAAATGCAAGGTAAAGACTTAATCCTTAACGTTGGGTATTCTCACCCAGTTGAAATTAAAGCTGAAGATGACATTACATTCTCAGTAGAGAAAAACACAATCGTTAAAGTTGAAGGAATTTCAAAAGAACAAGTTGGAGCATTTGCTTCTAATATTCGTGCAGTAAGACCTCCAGAACCTTACAAAGGTAAAGGTATTCGCTACCAAGGTGAATATGTACGCCGTAAAGAAGGTAAAACTGGTAAATAATAGATAAAACTCTACAGAAAGGAGTATTGAAATGATCAGTAAAATTGATAAAAATAAAGTGCGTTTAAAAAGACATTCACGTGTTCGTACTAAATTATCTGGTACAGCTGAAAAGCCACGTTTAAATGTTTATCGTTCAAACAAGCACATTTACGCACAACTTATTGATGATAATAAAGGCGTAACATTAGCTCAAGCTTCTTCTAAAGACAGCGATGTAGCTACTGATGCAACTAAAGTTGAATTAGCTACTAAAGTTGGCGAAGCAATCGCTAAAAAAGCTACTGATAAAGGTATTAAAGCAATCGTATTTGACCGTGGAGGATATTTATATCACGGACGTGTTAAAGCATTAGCTGAAGCTGCGAGAGAAAGCGGATTAGAATTTTAATTTAAAGGAGGGACAAATACATGGCTCGTAGAGAAGAAGAGACGAAAGAATTTGAAGAACGCGTTGTTACCATTAACCGTGTAGCAAAAGTTGTAAAAGGTGGTCGTCGTTTCCGTTTCACTGCATTAGTTGTAGTTGGAGACAAAAATGGTCGTGTAGGTTTCGGTACAGGTAAAGCTCAAGAAGTACCAGAAGCAATCAAAAAAGCTGTTGAAGCAGCTAAAAAAGATTTAGTAGTTGTTCCACGTGTTGAAGGTACAACTCCACACACAATCACTGGTCGTTATGGTTCAGGAAGCGTATTTATGAAACCAGCAGCACCTGGTACAGGAGTAATCGCTGGTGGACCAGTTCGTGCCGTACTTGAGTTAGCAGGTATCACTGATATCTTAAGTAAATCATTAGGATCTAACACACCAATTAATATGGTTCGTGCGACAATCACTGGTTTACAAAACCTTAAAAATGCTGAAGATGTTGCAAAATTACGCGGCAAAACAGTAGAAGAATTATATAATTAAGGAGGGAAAACTAGTTATGGCTAAATTACAAATTACCCTCACTCGTAGTGTTATTGGTCGTCCGGAAACACAACGTAAAACTGTTGAAGCTTTAGGTCTTAAAAAGACTAATAGTTCAGTAGTAGTTGAAGATAACCCTGCTATTCGTGGGCAAATCAACAAAGTTAAACATTTATTAACAGTAGAAGAAAAATAATTAAGGAGGTGCCGAAATGAAATTACATGAGTTGAAACCAGCAGAAGGTTCACGTAAAGTACGCAATCGCGTAGGACGTGGTGCAGCGACTGGTAACGGTAAAACAAGTGGTCGCGGTCAAAAAGGTCAAAAAGCTCGTTCAGGCGGTGGTGTAAGACCAGGATTCGAAGGTGGTCAATTACCATTATTCCGTCGTTTACCAAAACGTGGTTTTACTAACATTAATCGTAAGGAATATGCTATTGTTAACTTAGACCAACTTAATAAATTTGAAGATGGTACTGAAGTAACTCCAGCTTTATTAGTAGAATCTGGTGTTGTGAAGAATGAAAAATCTGGTATTAAAGTACTAGGTAATGGTTCACTTGATAAGAAATTGACAGTGAAAGCTCATAAATTCTCAGCTTCAGCAGCAGAAGCTATTGATGCTAAAGGTGGAGCACACGAGGTGATCTAATGTTTCAAACCCTTGTGAGCTTCTTTAAAACGAAAGAAGTTCGTAACAAGATTTTCTTCACTCTAGCAATGTTAGTTATATTTAAAATAGGGACTTATATACCAGCTCCAGGAGTTAATCCTGCAGCTTTTGATAATCCCCAAGGTTCTCAAGGTGCCACTGAGTTATTAAATACATTTGGTGGCGGAGCCTTGAAACGGTTTTCTATATTTGCAATGGGTATTATGCCCTACATCACCGCATCTATCGTAATGCAATTATTACAAATGGATATTGTTCCTAAGTTTTCAGAATGGGCAAAACAAGGTGAAGTAGGAAGAAGAAAGTTAACTAACATCACACGTTATTTAGCGATTATTTTAGCATTTATCCAATCTATAGGTATGGCATTCCAATTTAATAATTATCTTAAAGGTGCACTGATTATTAATCAGTCAATTATGAGTTATTTATTAATTGCAGTAGTTTTAACAGCAGGAACTGCATTCTTAATTTGGCTTGGTGATCAAATCACTCAGTTCGGTGTTGGTAATGGTATTTCAATTATCATTTTCGCTGGTATTTTATCAACGCTACCTGCAAGTCTTATTCAGTTTGGACAGTCTGCATTTGTTGGTCAAGAGGATACGTCATTAGCTTGGTTAAAAGTATTAGGATTAATTGTTTCACTTATTCTTTTAACTATTGGTGCAATTTATGTACTTGAAGCTAAACGTAAAATTCCAATCCAATATGCTAAGAAACAAACTGCTCAAAGATTAGGTTCACAAGCAACATATCTACCTTTAAAAGTTAACTCAGCCGGAGTTATTCCTGTTATTTTTGCAATGGCGTTCTTCTTATTACCAAGAACATTAACATTGTTCTTCCCTGATGCAGAATGGGCACAAAACATTGCAAATACTGCAAATCCTTCAAGTAATATTGGGATGGTTATATACATTGTATTAATCATTTTATTCACATACTTTTATGCATTTGTACAAGTTAACCCGGAAAAAATGGCTGACAACCTTAAGAAACAAGGTAGTTACGTTCCAGGTATAAGACCTGGTGAACAAACTAAAAAATATATTACTAAAGTACTTTATCGTTTAACTTTTGTAGGTTCTATCTTCTTAGCGGTTATTTCAATATTACCTATATTAGCGACTAAGTTTATGGGATTACCTCAATCTATACAGATTGGTGGTACAAGTTTACTTATCGTTATTGGTGTAGCTATTGAAACTATGAAATCATTAGAAGCACAAGTAACTCAAAAAGAATATAAAGGCTTTGGCAATAGATAATTTGTAGGAGGGCACTTATGAATATCATTTTGATGGGGTTACCTGGCGCAGGTAAAGGAACTCAAGCAAGTGAAATTGTTAAGAAATTCCCAATACCCCACATTTCAACTGGTGACATGTTTAGAAAAGCTATTAAAGATGAAACTGAATTAGGTAAAGAAGCTAAATCTTATATGGATCGTGGTGAACTTGTACCTGATGAAGTAACAGTTGGTATCGTTAAAGAAAGAATTTCTGAAGATGATGCTAAAAAAGGTTTCTTATTAGATGGCTTTCCAAGAACAATCGAACAAGCTGAGGCATTAAATAATATTATGTCTGAGCTTGACAGAAATATTGATGCAGTTATCAATATTGAAGTTCCTGAAGAAGAATTAATGAACAGACTTACAGGTCGTCGTATCTGTGAAGAGTGTGGTACAACATATCATCTTGTATTTAATCCTCCAAAGGTCGACGGTATATGTGATATTGATGGTGGCAAGCTATATCAACGTGAAGATGACAATCCAGAGACTGTCTCTAATCGTTTGAGTGTTAATATTAAACAATCAAAACCTATTCTTGAGTTTTATAATGAAAAAGGTGTATTAAAAAATATTGATGGCTCAAAAGACATTAGCGAAGTTACTAAAGATGTCATTGATATCTTAGATCATTTGTAATAGATCAACTTTTGACGGTCTATTGTTAAGTGAAGTATGATTTGATTGTATTTAATAGCAGAGAGTGGCAATTAACGATAATTAATTCCCGTAATTTTTGTTTAACTTATAAAATTAATCACTGATAGATTCGTAACCATAAAGTTGTCTATTGACGATTACCTTACTATTGCAAAAAGGGGGAAGTTAATCAATGGCTAAACAAGATGTAATTGAATTAGAAGGTACTGTACTAGATACTTTACCAAATGCAATGTTTAAAGTAGAATTAGAAAATGGTCATGAGATTTTAGCTCACGTAAGTGGTAAAATCAGAATGAATTACATTCGAATTCTACCTGGCGACAAAGTAACAGTTGAGATGTCTCCGTATGACTTAACACGCGGAAGAATTACTTATCGTTATAAATAATCGTCACTCCATAATATAGGGAGGTATAAAAATGAAAGTAAGACCATCAGTAAAACCAATTTGCGAAAAATGTAAAGTCATTAAACGTAAAGGTAAAGTAATGGTAATTTGTGAAAATCCTAAACACAAACAAAGACAAGGTTAATAAAAGAGAGGTGTAAATTAATATGGCACGTATTGCAGGAGTAGATATTCCACGTGAAAAACGCGTTGTTATCTCATTAACTTATATATACGGTATCGGTACTTCAACAGCACAAAAAATCGTTGAGGAAGCTAATGTTTCAGCTGATACTCGTGTAAAAGATTTAACTGACGATGAATTAGGTCGTATCCGTGAAGTTGTAGATAGCTACAAAGTTGAAGGTGACTTACGTCGTGAACAAAACTTAAACATTAAACGTTTAATGGAAATTTCATCATACCGTGGTATTCGTCACCGTCGTGGCTTACCAGTTCGTGGTCAAAAAACGAAGAACAATGCTCGTACTCGTAAAGGACCAGTTAAAACGGTAGCTAACAAGAAAAAATAATAGGTAAAGGAGGCAAATATTAAATGGCACGTAAACAAGTATCTCGTAAACGTAGAGTGAAAAAGAATATTGAAAATGGTGTGGCACACATCCGTTCAACATTCAATAATACTATTGTAACTATTACTGATGAATTCGGTAACGCATTATCATGGTCATCAGCTGGTGCATTAGGATTTAAAGGATCAAAAAAATCAACACCATTCGCAGCACAAATGGCATCTGAAACTGCATCTAAATCAGCTATGGAGCATGGTTTAAAATCAGTTGAAGTAACAGTTAAAGGACCTGGTCCAGGCCGTGAATCAGCTATTCGTGCATTACAATCAGCAGGTTTAGAAGTAACTGCAATTAGAGACGTTACTCCAGTACCTCATAATGGTTGTCGTCCACCAAAACGTCGTCGCGTATAATTTTTGATGAAATTGTTACAGGTCACTGAGCAAACATTTTAAAATTAGTCGACGTATTTAAGGAGGATATTTAAATGATAGAAATCGAAAAACCTAGAATTGAGACAATTGAAATTAGTGAAGATGCTAAATTCGGTAAGTTCGTTGTTGAACCACTAGAACGTGGCTACGGTACTACACTAGGAAACTCCTTACGTCGTATCCTACTATCTTCATTACCAGGTGCAGCCGTTAAGTACATCGAAATTGAAGGAGTTCTACATGAATTTTCAGCAGTAGATAATGTAGTTGAAGATGTTTCTACAATTATTATGAACATCAAAAATTTAGCATTAAAAATTTACTCTGAAGAAGATAAAACTTTAGAAATTGATGTGCGAGATGAAGGCGAAGTAACTGCAAGCGACATTACACATGATAGTGATGTAGAGATTTTAAACCCAGAACTTAAAATCGCAACAGTATCTAAAGGTGGTCACTTAAAAGTTCGTCTTATAGCTAACAAAGGTAGAGGTTACGCATTAGCAGAACAAAATAACACTAGTGATTTACCTATTGGTGTCATTCCAGTTGATTCATTATATTCACCTGTTGAACGTGTAAACTATACAGTTGAAAACACACGTGTTGGTCAAAGCAGTGATTTTGATAAATTAACATTGGATGTTTGGACTAATGGTTCAATCACACCACAAGAATCAGTATCATTAGCAGCAAAAATAATGACTGAACACTTGAACATCTTTGTAGGTCTAACTGATGAAGCGCAAAATGCTGAAATCATGATTGAAAAAGAAGAAGATCAAAAAGAAAAAGTATTAGAAATGTCTATTGAAGAATTAGACTTATCTGTACGTTCATATAACTGCTTAAAACGCGCAGGAATCAACTCTGTTCAAGAATTAGCTGATAAATCTGAAGCTGATATGATGAAAGTGCGTAATTTAGGACGTAAATCTTTAGAAGAAGTTAAATACAAATTAGAAGATTTAGGTTTAGGTTTAAGAAAAGAAGATTGATAAAGGAGGTTAACTCATGGGTTACAGAAAATTAGGTCGTACTTCTGATCAACGTAAAGCTATGTTACGTGACTTAGCTACTTCACTTATTATTAGTGAGCGTATTGAAACTACAGAAGCTCGTGCAAAAGAAGTTCGCAGTGTTGTTGAGAAATTAATCACTTTAGGTAAAAAGGGAGATTTAGCTTCTCGTCGTAATGCAGCAAAAACATTACGTAATGTTGAAATCTTAAATGAAGATGAAACTACTCAAACTGCACTTCAAAAATTATTTGGCGAAATCGCTGAGCGTTATACAGAACGTCAAGGTGGATATACTCGCATCCTTAAAGTAGGCCCTCGTCGTGGTGACGGTGCTGAATCAGTAATTATCGAATTAGTATAAGAATTTATATAAATACACTAACTACTTTTATATAAAGCAAATGAGTGCAACGATAATGTTTGCCACATACAAATATTGTCTAGCTCAGAGTACCCCATCAACTAAATAAAGATTTAAAGCGTGAACTCAACAAACTTATGATGGGGTGCGCGCTTTTTTATTGTACAAGATAACGGATTTGTAGACATTTTTGTCTACAAATCCGTTTTTTTAGGGTTCTATAATAAATCGGACTGATAGAGAATTTTTAATTATTTTCTATTAGTCCGATTTTTGTATTTTGAATATGAAAAAAGCGCAATTATCTCTATA
>NZ_PPQR01000026.1 GCF_002902085.1 Staphylococcus simiae | reverse complement strand
AATAATTAAGTTAATAGTACAAAAAAACATATCACCCTATTACATATTAATTTTATATTTTTTTCACAAAGAAAATATATCAATTTAACCATTAAATTGCAACAATTCTACTGTAAATTTTTCAAGAATAACGCTAAATTAATTATTAATTCTTATTATTATCATTTTTAAAGGTTTTATGACAAAAATAAAAACCCTTTTGCCTAAAGGGTTTCTGTAAACATAGTTAATATACAATTATTTATTCTAATTCTGTAATATCTTCATCTTCAATAATAAATCCTAATGTATTCACACTATTATTTAAAAACGTAAGAATATAACGCATGACTTCTTCGCGTTCTGGTTCATTGTGAATCTCATGATATAGTCCTTCCCAAGCTTTAAAGTAAAGTTCAGGTGTATCGTACTTATCTTTTAATTCATTTATGGCAGATGTTTCAACAATTCTATCTTTTGTACCGTACATTAACAAAGTAGGTAACGACTGAATATCTTTTATATGATTCATCGTTTCTTTCATTGTCTCATTAATAATATTATACCAGTGATACGTTGCTTTTTTCAGCATTAACCCATCATTTTCAGTTTCTTCAATGATTTCTTCATTTCTAGTTAAATCTGACACTTCGATTCCTAATTTAAAACGTGTATCCTTAGAAACTTTACCTACGTTTGAAATTAATTTATCTTTGCGATGCTTTCCAGATTTTTGCAAGTCTAGTAGTGGTGATATTAACATCATGCCTTCAATAGGTAACTCTACTTTTTCTAATAAGTTTAATAAAATTAAACCACCTAAGCCAACTGCCAACACATAAGTTGGAATTTTATATTCATTTGCAATTTTTAACCACTCTAGTAACGTTTCGTGATATGTTTGAAAGTTTTCAATTTGACCTTTATTTGCTCTTGAAGTTTGCCCTTGTCCTGGTAAATCTCCCATAATTACATGATATCCATTTCTACGCAACATAGTAATGACATAGGCATATCTTCCAGTATGTTCTAATAAATTATGAGCAATAACTACAACGCCTTTCGCATCATTTTCGGCTTCCCATTTCCACATTCTTCTAATGCCCCTTTTTCCAATAAACTTCAATATAGTAATTATAGCAAATTCTAACTATTTTATGCCATTTATAGTAATTACCCAATGACTATTGTTTGACACAAGATGAATGTTACAAGTTGTCAGTGTAATTATACAAAAATAAATTTAATCACATTCTATGAAAACGCTTTCTACAATGTTTTTTTCATGCTAAAATTATTTTAAACATAAGGGTTTGGAGGAATAGCAATGCCATTACTAAAAAATTTCTTTATTACTTTATCTAACAACAGTTATTTAAATAATGCAGCTAAAAAGGTAGGCCCTAAAATGGGTGCCAATAAAGTAGTTGCAGGAAATACAATTCCTGAATTAATTAATACGATAGAAGACTTAAATAATAAAAATATTGCTGTAACTGTTGATAATCTCGGAGAATTTGTTGGTACTATAGAAGAAAGTTTACATGCCAAAGAACAAATATTACAAATTATGGATGCCATTCATCAACATAATGTTAATGCACATATGTCTGTTAAATTAAGTCAGTTGGGTGCAGAATTTGATTTAGAACTTGCTTATGAAAATTTACGAGAAATTTTATTAAAAGCAAACGAATATAACAATATGCATATTAATATAGATACAGAAAAATATGCTAGTCTACAACAAATCATTCAAGTTCTTGATCGTTTAAAAGGTGAATTCAGAAATGTAGGTACAGTCATTCAAGCATATTTATATGATTGTCACGATTTAGTTGATAAGTATCAAGATTTACGTTTACGCTTAGTTAAAGGTGCCTATAAAGAAGATGAATCTATTGCTTTCCAATCTAAAGAAGATGTAGATGCAAATTACATTAAAATCATTGAACAACGTTTGTTAAATGCTCGTAACTTTACCTCTATTGCGACTCATGATCACAATATTATTAATCATGTTAAACAATTTATGAAAACGCACCACATTGATAAAAATAAAATGGAATTTCAAATGCTTTATGGTTTTAGATCAGATTTAGCACAACAAATAGCCAATGAAGGTTATAACTTTACTATTTATGTTCCCTATGGTGATGATTGGTTTGGTTATTTTATGCGTAGATTAGCTGAACGACCTCAAAACTTATCATTAGCAGTTAAAGAATTTATAAAACCAAAATCAATCAAACGATTAGGTATTACAACTGCTTTAATCTCAACATTATTATTATTTTTAAAATGCTTTAAACATTGTCGACGTTAATCAGATATGTTTTTAAAGCTATCATTCTAATTTGTTACAGAATCCATTTTACTGCTAAAAGTATGGAAAAATCCTGGGTCCAATTTTGGTCCAGGATTTTTACTAAGTCATTTATGACTAATTCCTCACTTAAAATGACTTCAATAGATTTGCCATTTCTATAGCACTAACTGCAGCTTCAGCACCTTTATTGCCAGCTTTTGTACCCGCTCTTTCAACAGCTTGCTCTATACTTTCAGTTGTTAAAATGCCAAAGATAACTGGCACTTCTGTTTCGTCATTAACTTTGGAAACACCTTTAGCAACTTCATTACACACATAATCATAATGTGACGTTGCACCTCTAATAACACAACCTAAAGTAATGACTGCATCATACTTGTTAGATTTAGCCAATTTTTTAGCTACTAGTGGTATTTCAAATGCACCAGGAACATAAGCGACATCAATATTGTCAGATTCAACTTCGTGTCTGATTAAAGTATCTTTAGCACCTTCCAATAATCGACCTGTAATAAAATCATTAAAACGACTTACTACAATTGCTACTTTTAAATCTTTTCCAACTAATTTACCTTCAAAATTCATTTGTTAGTCCTCCTATATTAAATGACCCATTTTTAATTTTTTGGTTTCCATATAATGATGATTGTGTTCCGTTTCAGGAACAATGACTTCAATTCTTTGTTTAATATCAATGCCATAATGTTGCAATCCTTCAAACTTGCTAGGATTATTACTCAATAAATTGATGTGTGCCACCTTGAAATATTTTAAAATTTGGGCTGCAATATAATAGTCTCGTAAGTCTTCATCAAAACCTAGAGCTAAATTGGCAGTCACTGTATCATAGCCTTGTTCTATTAATTCATAGGCACGTAATTTGTTGATGAGTCCAATGCCTCTTCCTTCTTGTGGAAGATAAATAATCATACCTCCATGTTCTTCAATATATTGCATAGATGCTTCAAGCTGAGCACCACAGTCACAGCGTTGACTATGGAATATATCTCCCGTTAAACATGATGAATGTAAGCGTACATTTTCAACACTACGAATACCACCTTTAGCTAAGACAACAATTTCTTCATTACTAGTAGATGTTGTAAAGCCATACATATCAAACGTTCCAAAATCTGTCGGCATTTTAACTTTAGCTTTCATTTGTATATCAATATTACTTTGATTGATCATATGTTGTTGATGTTGTTGACGATACGCTATTAAACTTGCAATTGTAATCATTTTCAATTGATGTTTCTCTTTAAAATTTTGTAATTGTTGACCTTTAGCCATTGTGCCATCGTCGTTCATAATTTCACAAATCACGCCAGCTGGTTGGGCGTTTGTTAATTTTGCTAAATCAATTGCTGCTTCAGTATGACCAGTTCTTACTAAGACGCCCTCATCTTCTGCTACTAAAGGAAATAGATGGCCTGGTCTATTGAAATCACTTGCAACTGTACTTGGATCAATGAGTTTCTTAGCTGTCAATGTACGTTCATTTGCACTAATACCTGTGGTCGTTTCTTTATGATCAATACTTACGGTAAATTTAGTCCCATAAATATCAGAATTATCACTAACCATTTGATGTAGTTCCAATCGCTGCGCTATTTCCTTAGATATTGGTGCACAAATTAATCCACGTGCTTCTTTAGCCATAAAATTAATAGTGTCATCATTCATCCATTCTGTAACAGCTACTAAATCTCCTTCATTTTCTCTATCTTCATCATCAACTACAATGATACTTTGTCCATTTTTCAAAGCCTCTAATGCAGATTCTATATTATCAAAATGCATGATACCCCTCCTAAAAACCAAATGATTTCAATTTATCAAACGTTAGTTGTGAACGATCTTGAGATAAAATATTTTCAACATATTTGAATAAGACATCTGTTTCTAAATGAACATTATCTCCTAACTTTTTAGTTGCTAATATCGTGGATCGTCTAGTTTCCGGAATTAAATGTATATCAAATGCGCTTGCATGCTTGTCAAAAACCGTTAAACTAACACCATCTACTGTAATAGATCCTTGTTTTACCAATTGATTTAATACTGTTGAACTACACTGAATTGTAACTATTCTCGAATTAGCATTTTCTTTAATTTTTGAAATTTTACCTAATTCATCTACATGTCCTAACACAAAGTGTCCGCCAAAACGCCCACTACCACTCATAGCACGTTCTAGATTGACTTCACTTTGTTTTGCTATATCAGCTAAATAGGTTTTATTTTCAGTACCTTGAATCACTTGTACTGAAAAAGAAGACTCATTAAAATCAATAACAGTTAAGCATGCACCGTTGACACTTATTGAATCTCCTATATGCATATCTTCAGTAATCTTATGTGCTTTTATATCAAGTGTTCGTACTGATTGATGCATTCGGACGTTTGTTACTGTACCAATTTCTTCAACGATACCTGTAAACATGTCATCGTCACTTCTTTCGTAATATTAATTTGATGTTTTGGTTTATTAATTCGGAATGAACAATTTCAAATTGGTTACTTTCTGGAATATTAAATACATCATCTGTTTGATAGTATTGATATGTTCCAGCTCCACCAATGAGTTTCGGGGCAAAATAGAGAATAAATTCGTCTATATAGTCTGATTGGAGAAATTCTGAAGTAGTGTGTGGCCCTGCCTCGACTAACAGTTTACCAACACCTTTTTGATATATATCTTGTAAAATTGTTGTTAAATGACACTGTTGTAAATAAGTAATATCTATATTTTCTTGATCTGTTGTTAAGTTTGGATTTTCAGTATAAATCCAAATTGCTGTTGATGTATCTTGAAAAAGTTGTTGTCTAAAATCTAAATCGCCTGATCTAGATAAAATAATTTTGATAGGATTTTTACCGTCAGCGAATCGTGTTGTATACTGTGGGTTATCTAATTCTAATGTTCCACGTCCTGTTAAAACTGCATCATGTTTATGCCTTAACTGATAGACATCTTGCTTTACTTCTTTGTTAGTAATCCACTGACTTTGACCGTTATCATTTGCCTGTTTACCATCTAAACTAGCAGCAACTTTAACTGTTATCTCTGGAATTTGCTGTGCTTTAGCTTTAAAAAAGTGTTGACATAAAGACGCCGCTTCTTCATCATACTGATAGTCAACTTCTATACCATGGGCGTGAAGAATATCATCTCCATGTGTCTTTAATGATTGATCTTTCGTAGCATAAATAACTTTGCTAATTTGAGCATCAATAATTTTATTTACACATGGTGGTGTTGAACCATAGTGACTACATGGTTCCAACGTAATATAAATCGTGGCTTCTTTAGCTTGAGTTCCTGCCATATCTAGTGCTTGAACTTCTGCATGTTTATCACCTTTTTGTAAATGCGCTCCTATACCAACGATACGTCCATCTTTGACAACAACAGAACCTACTGGTGGATTTACACCAGTTTGACCATCAACCATTTTAGCTAGTTGAATTGCATATTTCATAAATTGACTCAAAATATCACCTCTATAAACAAAACTCCTTACATCTAAATTTCAGATGCAAGGAGTTAAAGTTATCGTTAAATAAGCCTATTGTTTGATTGTTTTCAAACGAATATGCCTTATTAATCATGTCGATTGTCGATATTCTTTCTCCCATCCAGACTTTAACTGTCGGCTCTAGATTCTCACTAGATCAGCCATTAATACGTAAAAATATTAATGGGTCGCAGGCTTTAATTTACTGCCGGTTGGGAATTTCACCCTGCCCCGAAAGAATAATATGAAATTGTTATAGATTATTTGAGTAAGTAGTATCTTACCTACAATTCAAATGATACTATATATACTTTTAAAATACAATTCTTACTCTCTTAATCAGTGTTTAGACACTAACTTTTATCATTTTCAGTCGTATTTACCTTTTGTTGATTACGTTCAAATTGTGCTAATGATGTATATAATTGTGATACAGTATTATCAACTTGCTCAACAATCATTTTTACACCATTACGTAATTTATTAACACCGTTTGTCATTTGACCAATTGCAATAACATTAGTTAACGTGCCGTATCTTGGACTAACTACTTGATTCGTTTCAGGAATGATCTGAATACCACCCATTGGATGCGCTTGTACAATTTGTCTATTTTCAAGGTTTAATATCAATTGATCATCCTCGTCTAATTGTGATAAGTGCGTTTTAGAACC
This sequence comes from Staphylococcus simiae, assembly GCF_002902085.1. GTDB lineage: Bacteria > Bacillota > Bacilli > Staphylococcales > Staphylococcaceae > Staphylococcus > Staphylococcus simiae. Next base: position 17,831 of record NZ_PPQR01000026.1, on the reverse strand, counting down.
TGTCGCATTAATCACAACATTAAATTGTTCATCATCTGGATAGCCTTGATATGAAAATACAAAGCTTTCATCTTGATAAGAAACATGCTCTAACCCTTTTTTGATGATTAAAGACTCGTCTCTAATCAAATCAATGATAAGTTTTGCTGTTCTAGGTGGCATTGGGTTAGAATTTAATTGAATCATCTTCGTATATTGCTTATTAAATAGTTTTTGGTCTTCTAAACTGAAACTATTCCAAATCCAATTTAAATTTTCTTTTAAATATTCAATGATACTTTGAAAAGCACCTAATTCCTGTGGTCGTTCTAAATCATAAGTTAAGTCTGCAATATGATTTCCAGTACGTCTTTCTACTAACTTCTTAAAATCCACCCCATAATCATCACACTCTTTTAAAAATAACGTTACAGCAGTATCTAAAGGTACATTACCGTAATTATCCTGCTTGATTAAATTGAAGCGATGTTTTGTTAAATGATTAAATGTAATAGGTATCATTTCGCCACGTACACTAGGGAGATTTGCAGAACGACTTGTCATTGTAATAGGTAATTTAGGATGATGTGCAGCAACATAGCGTACAACATCTAAACTTGCTAGCCCAGTTCCAATTATTGCAATATCATCATTACTTTGAACATTATCTAAAGTATTATAAGTCGGGTACGGTGTAGGTATATAACCTGGTTTTCCTTTTAATTCATAAGGATCGTGATAAGCAAACGTACCACAAGTTAAAAATAAATAATCATATTCATGCCATTCATCTCTATTGGCAGTTGTACAAACATAATATTTTAAGGTTGTTTCATCAATATTGGAATTTGTATATACACCTTTAACTTTATGATAAATTGTCGTTATATTATCATACTGTTCATTAAACATTGATACATATGATTTCATATAATGGCCAAAAACAAACCTAGGTAAATAGGTTGGATCATCAAAATGAAAATCATGTTGTTGTTGGTACCATTTCCAAAATTCTTGGTCATCATCTAGGTTTAAACTCATCGTCTTTGATGGCATATTAATTAACAATTCCGAACTATCATTTTGGAATGGCACCCCCTGCCCCATATTAACTTTGTCATCATATAAATCGACGTGTAAGTTTTTAAATTTGGGATGTTTAACCAATGCCCTTAATACACTTACACCTGCTGTTCCCATACCAATTATTGCTACACGCATTATTGTTCATCCTTTATACAGTTAATTTTGTAAGATTACTAATATCTCAAATTATATCAATTTAAATTTTTGATTAATAATTATTTCCCTTTATTTTAAAAGTTAAATCTTTAATTTAATCATAACGGTGGATTTAATCCTAACTTTTATTTTTGATGATTTACTTAAGTTCTCTTCCATATTGGACTGAAACATAATTATGCACTTTATATATATCAGTCATAAAAAAATAGAGAACCTATCCTTAATTCAATTGTCTTACCTTAAACCTTTATAATAAGAGAAAAAGCCAAAATTTTCTGATTCGAGAAAATCTTGGCTTTACTAATTCACTTAAACTTATCTATGGACCATAGTTACTTTTTATCTAAGTGGTTACTATCATCCTTGTAGACAAAATATTTGAAATATTTACCTTCAGTTTTCATATTTTGGTAGAAATCTGCAATGATTGTTGCATTACTTTCTGCCCATTTAATATCTGTAGCATATTGATGTTCACCTGGGTTCTTCGGATTCCATCTCATACTATATAACGTGTCTTGATCTTTATTTGATAAGAAGTGTTTATGAATAAAGTCTGCACCGCCGTTGATTGCCTTTTCAGGTGTATCCCAACCATGCTTTTTCGCGTACTCTGCACCAGTCTTTATTGGATCTTTATCTAATGCACCTACACCATAAAAGTTATAATATTTCTTACCATCAATTTCAACGCCATTAGCTAATTCACTTTTCACAGCACCGGTTTCTAATAATGCATGTGAGATTAAATAAACTTCATTAACATGTTTATCTTTAGCTGCATCTAAAAAAGCATCTGTATGTTTAAGTAATGTTGGTCTATCAATTAACATACGTTTAATTCTATTTTTATCAATACCTTGATATTTGGATAAATCTAAAAATTGATACTTTTGCTTTTTATCATCGATAAATTTACTACTGTCCATTGCGGACTTAATTTCAGTTCCTGAAGCATCTCTCCAGGCAGTATTTTCTTTATTTGATACTTGTTGACTCGTGTAATTATTTATTTGTTTTTTTGCTGCATCTTTTAATGTTACATTTAACTTTTCTATTTTAACGTCTGATTTAACATGTTTAAAAAATATTTGATCTGATATCATTGAGAAAAATAAAAATGCGACAACAGCAAATATGATAACAAGTCCTATTATTGCAAAAATAGAACCCTTCTTGTGTTTATTCATATCTACACCTCTTAGGTCATTGTTGTTGTACGTTCAGTCATACTACGATAATAAAGTTTAACATTAATATCGTAGTATAACAATTTTATCTATACATTGTTACCTATTCATAAATAAATAGTAATCAAAATGAAATTTTTTAAACAATTACTCAATAATTCATTTTGAAATTTAATAAATTCACAAGCAAATATAGTTCATGTGGAATCTTCTAAATATTTATAAATATATTAATTACCTGTTATATCTCTTTTATAATCCATCATGATAAAACTAGCCGCACTGGATCTATTCTTATAATAGTATTGATTTAAATCAATAGTTCCTTCAATCTGGCCATCACGATACATCATCTCATTCGTAAAATTATTAATCATAACAAAATCTGAACGATCGCGTATAATATCTAAATCGTCATTTCTTGCGAAAAAATGTTCTAAATTTAAGTGTGCGTAGTCCATAATATCCTCCTTTATAAAAATTTGTTCTATTTATTATTTATGTCTTTAATAATATGTCATTTCACAGTTTTTAAATTACTTATGAGTACTATTTAACACTTAATTCAAAGATTACGCAAATGAATTATTATGCTTTTTTCTTTACAGTTTGAATATCCGGAAATAATTGTTATGTACATAACGAGGAGATTCAAATATTGAATTTTAACGAAATTTATAATAAATACCATAAAATAATACATTATTTGTTAAAAAAATATCATGTATCGTATAATTATGATGAATTTTATCAATTATTGTTGATAAAATTATGGCAACTTAGTACCTCTTATCAATCCGATTACAACTGCAATATTAATACTTTTTTATTTACCCGCTTAAAATTCTATCTTTTTGATTTATTCAGACAACAACAGCGTATTAATGAGTTTATCACTTTTGATACAAATGCAATAACTTGCAATAGCCTATCCAGCAATTTAAATGATTTCTCACTACATTATAATGATATGTTGAAAGTTTTAACTATTAGAGAACAACAATGGTTATCTTTGTATTTAGCTGGTTATAAACAGTACGAAATTGCTAAAATGATGAATTTATCTATTTCTACGATAAAAACAACTAAAGCTAATATCAAAATCAAATTATCTCATTACAAAAACTAACTGTAAAGGACAGAATTGAATGAATAATTTCTCCACAAACGAACTACTTTATATTAAAACATCTACATCTAAACAATTGTCGACAGACTGTGTTTACACACATTATTCGTATAGCTTACCCTATTCGATACACAAAGTTTTAAATTATTATTTAAAATTACACTTTAAATCATTAGACTTACAAACTGAGTATGCTAAACGCATTTTAAAAATAAATAAACTTATTCCCATATACATTAATCCTCAAGTTATTTTATTTCCTATAAAACAAAAACGTGCACCAATACAATATTATATTAATGCACGACAAATTATTGGAATTAACGTCAAAAGAAATGTCACAATTATTAATTTTAACAATGCTATATCATTAGAGGTCGACGAGCCACATACTTTAGTAATGAAAAAATGTCAGGAAAGTTTGATTTTAAGTCAATTAATAACTCAAACTATTTAGAATTAAACTTAGCTTGCAATAATTTTTTGGTAAAAAATGCTGTAACTGTCTTAATAAGGTAGATACTAACTATCATTAATAAAACAGCACCTATGATTGTTAAAATAACTGTTGTTGTTGATAAATTCACTTTAGGTTGTATAAAAAATTGAACACCAGTTAAACTTGTTATTAACCCAAATAAAAATAAACCTAATAAACAGACATAAGTAAAGACAATACCTACTAACAATAAAAATGTATTATAGCTTTTAGCTGAAGATTCATTAAATACATGATGTCTAAGGTAATCATTTGAATATGCGATTGGCTTATTAAAATGATTTGATTCACTATCATCAAGTTGTGTTAAATGATTGTCTAACTCTCTCTTTTCATTTTTATTTAAAAACCATAATTGTTTTTTTACTTTTTTATCAAATGTACTTTTGTTCATAGTTAAGGACAAACGCTCCTTTTTAAAATTCGTAAAGTCATACTTATTATTGTATTTTATTAATTCTACAGATTTTTATGTATTTAAGCTACATTTTTATTTTGAACTCGGATAATGATTGTTTTTCATACTAAGAGATCATTATTGTTGTTTATTAGTTTAATTAACTGTTTACATTTGTCGCTAGCGCTTCGAATGCATAAGAGCACCTAACCATTGAAATGGCAAGGTGCTCTAAATTTCTATAATATTGATAATCCTGAACTTTGAATGTCTTTGGCAAAGCCTTTTACTGTATCTACTGATAATTCTTCAATATCTCGTCCTAAGTTAGTATTTACTTTTTTGACAACATCTGCTGGACAAGTAATAATATCAGCACCTATTTCATCAGCTTGAATAACATTTATCACTTCACGACAGCTAGCCCATAACAATTTAACACCTTTTTTACTATGAGTAACTGCAACTGATTCTTTCATTAAAGGTAGTGGATCCACTCCAGTGTCAGCAATTCGACCTGCAAATACAGAAACATAAGTTGGAACGCCTTCAGTGACAGCATCTGTAATTTCTTTAACTTGTTCAATTGTATATACAGCTGTTACATTTAATCTAACATTATTAGCAGACAACTTTTTAATTAATGGAATAGTCGATTCACCTTTAGTATTCACAATAGGAATCTTAACAAACACATTATCTCCATACTGTTTTAAAATTTCCGCTTCTTTTTCCATAGTTTCTAAATCATCCGCAAATACTTCAAATGAAATTGAAGCATCTGGTATTTCTTTCACTGCTTCTTCTGCAAAAGCTTTATAATTAGTAACACCAGCTTTTGCCATTAAGCTAGGATTTGTTGTAAAACCATCTACTTCTTTATTTTTATAAGCAGCTTTCATTTGTTCAATATCGGCTCCATCTGCAAAAACTTCAACATTTAATTTTACCATTATGAATTACCTCCATTTACTTGTGAAACTATTGTTTCAAGATAGTTAATCGACATCAAATATCTTGATAAAAAAACTTGTATTATAAATTATTTATAACATGTAATGGTAATTATATGCTAATTATTTGTCTTAATATGCGTTTGCACTTAAATTATATATATCAAGATTAGGACAAAAAGTAGTTTACATTTAAAATTTAATCATTAAATAGTAACTATCTGGTTTTCAAAAACATACTAAAATTAGCTGTGAGGAACGAGCCTGGGACATAAAGCATTTATACTTAATATTAAGCATTTGGCAGTAACTGTCTGATTTGTAAAATGTTGATTTATCAACGTTTTACAAACCTAATCAGTTTTGCCGGGGTGGGATTACAAAATAAATTTTATATAAAATTTATTTTTGTCACACTCCCCTTTTTAAAAATCAAGTCAGTCTTCACATGTATTGCGAAATAAATTTTATGGAAATTTATTTCTGTCACACTCCCGTTTTAATATGGTTTATGATACGATATGTAAATGATATTGATGCAGGAGGTTTAACATGTCTCGTTCTAAAAAGTTTTTTTATTTATCATGTTTAATGATTATAATTAGCTTCTTTTTTAATACTAACAATGATTTATTAAGTACTATCTTTCCTTCAATAGTTAAACTTATTTTTGTCTGTAGTATTGTAAATACAGTAATATTGATTTTAGCAATTTTATTTGCTGATCGTTCAATTAAAGCATTAAAACCTAACTCTGATTGGATTAGAGTTGCTAGTAAATCTTTACCTTGGATTATACTCGTCGTCATAGTAATTCATGCCCTATCTATGATTCATACTTTTGGTATTATTTAATTTCAAATAGATTAGTTAAAATTCATTTATTAAACAACTTCTATTGTCATTTTATAAAGAAATTCTTTATAGATGAGTAATAGAAGTTTTTATTGAATATAAGTTACAAACAGAAATTTCAAAGACAAACTAAATATTTGTTAAAACCATAAACATAACTTAAATTTTGAGGTGACAAAATGACATATCTGTATATCTTTATAGGTGGCGCGATTGGCGCATTACTTCGCTTTAGTTTATCCACTTTGAACCATGATTCTACATTCCCAATAGGTACACTAGTAGCTAACTTAATCGGTGCTTTGTTGATGGGTCTATTTACGGCGATTTCAATAAATTTATTTAATAATCATCCAACACTTAAGAAAGCAATTACTACCGGACTATTGGGGGCATTAACCACTTTTTCAACCTTTCAAGTAGAACTAGTTCAAATGATGGAGCAGCACCAATTTCTACTCAGTCTATGTTATGCATTAACAAGTTATATTTTCGGTATTTTACTTTGTTATTGTGGCATGAAGATTGGAGGCAAAATTAAATGTTAAATATCATATATATATTAATTGGCGGTGGACTAGGTGCGGTCGCAAGGGCTGCCATAACTGATTATTGGAATACCCATCATCACTCTTCATTACCGATCGCAACTTTGATAGTTAACCTTATCGGTAGTATCATGATTAGTATATTATTAGGATTATCAATTCATAATCCTATTTTGTCAAATTTAATTATTACAGGCTTTTTAGGTGGTTTAACAACATTTTCTACTCTATCAAAAGAGCTAGTTGAAATGTTAACAACTAAATTTAATATATCGCACTTCATTACTTATTCCTTATTACAATTCGTGGTAGGTTTTATCGCTTGCTATATAGGTTACCACATATAAACATACTTCAATAACATCGCTTGATGTTGATTAATCAACGCAATTTAGTAGCGTTACAATAATTATTTACTGCAATACTGATCAATTCAATCATTATAATAAAGACTTCATTCAATATAGATACACGGTTGTATCAGCTGGATGAAGTCTTTTTTATTTAACCTTCAAATATTTTTGGATCAGGACCTATTCTTTGATTTTTGTTTAAATTATCGATTTGTGTCATTTCATCATCAGTTAATTCAAAATCAAAAACATTAATATTTTCAATAATACGATTAGGTGTCACTGATTTAGGAATTGTTACTATACCGTGCTGTACATTCCATCTAATAATAATTTGAGCTGCTGATCGGCGATGTGTTTGAGCAATTTGTTGAATCGTATCATCAGATAAGATTTGAGCATTCATCAATGGTGACCATGATTCCATTACTATATGTTGCGCTTCTAAATAATGTCTTAATTTATGTTGATTTAAATAAGGATGACATTCTACTTGATTGATCACTGGTTTAAATGAAACTTGCGCAAGTAAAGCTTCTAAATGTTCTACCTCAAAATTACTTACGCCTATATTTTTCAACTGACTATTTTTATATAAGTCTTCCATACCTTTCCATGTATTAATCATTATTGCTTCGTTCGTTCCTGGCCAATGCATTAAATATAAATCTAAATAATCTAAGCCTAAACGATCTAAACTTGCTTGGTATGCTGGCTGTACATTTTCTCTGCCAAAATCTTCAAAATATAATTTTGAAGTAATAAATAAATCTTCTCTCTTTAAACCTGTTGATTCTAAAGCTAGTCGTATCCCTTCTCCGACTTTTTCTTCATTACCATATACTTTTGCTGTATCAATACTGCGATATCCCTCTTCAATAGCAAATTTGACTGCTTCATTGCACTCATCATTATTTTCAACTCGAAACGTGCCTAAACCAACTTGAGGAATTCGATTACCATTGTAAAATTTTTTGTACTGCATAGTTGTCGCCTCACTTTTATCTATTTATGCCTATCATAACAAAGCTTGCACAGAAATGTTAACTCAAAATAAAAACACTGAGGTAATGACAATAATTTAGTCACTATCTCAGTGTTGTTATTAATTAAAGGATTCAATTTTATCCATAATATTTTGTAAATCATCAACGTTATATTGAATACGACCGTGGAAAACAAACTTGTTAAAGAATTCATCAAGTTGTTCTTTCCCTACTAATACTTTAACAGCAGCATTTTGGTTATAATTGGAAATTGTAACGTCGCCATCATTCTTAGGATTAAAATATAAAATAGATGTCGGTGTATATTTTGTACCTAATTCTTTTTGTAAATCTTCAGCTAATTGTTTAATTGACTCAAGTTTATCTGAATAATTAACAAATGATAATGATTTTTGGTCATCATTTTGATCCATAATAATAGTCTGTGGTCTAGATGCATCTAAATCTAATGTTTTAAACACTTGTTCCATCGGAGGTAAATCTTTAAATTGACCACCACTAATACCATTATAGACATGTCCTTTTAATAATTGTGAATCAATAATATATAGACCCGTACGAGTAAGTACTAAGTGACTGATACGTTCAATATCATTAAATTTGTTACTTGGTAAAAAGATATTTGCCATAATATGCATATCTTCAGGTCTAATACGCTTTTCTTTAACTAATCTTTCACGTATACCGATGAGTCTCATATCAGTAACATATTCACTATGATTTTTAGAGAATAATTTTAACGCATCAATTTCACGGTCTTTCGTACTGACCATTTCATTATAATCTTCTTGTTGTTTTGTTATTGTTTTTTTATTTTCAATACGCTCTTTTTCTAGTTGTTCTTCGTGAGTCTTTTTAATATTTTGTTCTTTTTGCTCATATTTTTCTTCAGTTTGTCGTTTAACTTTCTTTTTACTACCTAATGCTACTAAATAAAGTACAAAGAAAATCAAAGCAATAACAACTGCAGCAATTAATCCAATAACAATTGGTGAAGAGAAATCCATCACAACAACGCTCCTTTTCAAATATGTCAATATGATAATTATAAAGGATAAAGTAAAGATTTTCGATACATAATATCACTATATACCGAAAATCTTATATATTTTATCTCATTATTTATTATTGTTGTACTGCATCTTTAAGTTCGTTAACTTTATCTAATTTTTCCCATGGTAATAATACATCTGTACGTCCAAAATGGCCATATGCTGCAGTTTGTTTATAGATAGGTTGTTTTAAATCTAACATATTAATGATACCAGCCGGTCTTAAATCAAAATGTTTTCTAACTGCTTCAACTAATTGTCCTTCTGAAACTTTACCACTACCAAAAGTATCAATGGCAATAGACACAGGCTCCGCAACACCAATTGCATATGCTAATTGAACTTCACATTGAGCTGCTAATCCTGCTGCAACAATATTTTTAGCAACATAACGTGCAGCATAAGCAGCTGAACGGTCTACTTTTGTTGGATCCTTACCACTGAAACAACCACCACCATGACGTGCATAACCACCGTATGTATCTACGATAATTTTACGTCCTGTCAATCCAGCATCACCTTGTGGTCCACCAATGACAAAGCGACCTGTTGGGTTGATATAAAATTTAGTGTGCTCATCTAATAAATTCTCAGGTACAGTTGGATAAATAACGTGTGTTTTGATATCTTGTTGAATTTGTTCCAAAGTCACATCTTCTGCGTGTTGTGTTGAAACAACAATTGTATCGATACGCACCGGATGATCTTGTTCGTCATATTCAACAGTCACTTGAACTTTACCATCAGGACGTAAATAATCTAGTATATGATCTTTTCTAACATCAGATAAACGTTTTGCTAATTTATGTGATAAATCAATAGCTAAAGGCATATAAGAATCTGTTTCATTTGTAGCAAATCCAAACATTAAACCTTGGTCACCAGCACCTGTTGCTTCAATTTCTTCTTCTGAACTATTATCACGATATTCTAATGCTTGATCTACACCTTGTGCGATATCTGGTGATTGTTCATCAATTGCCGTTAAAATTGCCATTGTTTCATAATCATAGCCATATTTAGCTCTAGTGTAACCAATGTCTTTAATTGTTTCTCTTACTACTTTTGGAATATCAACATAAGTCGTTGTAGATATTTCTCCAGCTATTAAAGCCATGCCTGTCGTTACTGTTGTTTCACATGCCACTCGCGCATTTGGATCATCTTTCAATATAGCGTCTAATATAGCATCTGACACTTGATCAGCTATTTTATCTGGATGTCCTTCTGTTACTGACTCTGAAGTAAATAATCGTTTGTTATATAACATAATTTGCTCCTTTTATTTTAAATTACGACAATTCTCTTGTATGAGCTAATTAAAAAGGCCTTCTAACTATTTACATAGAGAGAAGGCCTAATACGTCCATTCGCTCTTATCGTTCAGACCAATGTGTCTGCAAACGGTTTGGCACCTTTCTTTTATAAAAAAAGAGGTTGCTGGGTTTCATTGGGTCCATGTCCCTCCACCACTCAGGATAAGAGAATCCGTTAAGATTAATAGTACCGAATTACAGAATTAATGTCAATTTTTGGTATAAAAATTTACTATAAAATATTGTAGATTAATTATTTCAATGTGTTATACTATTTAAATGTAAAGGCTTACATTTAAATTATCGCTTTGGAGGGATTTAGGATGTCAGTAGATAGTTACACTGAATCAACTAAAATAGACAACTTATTAAAGAAACCATCTTCACTTTTCCAACTTTCAACAACGCAATTGTATAATAAAATACTGGACAATGATGAAGGTGTACTCACAGAATTAGGCGCTGTTAATGCTAGCACAGGCAAATATACTGGTCGCTCACCTAAAGACAAATTTATTGTCACAGAACCTTCTTATAGAGATAACATTGATTGGGGAACTATTAATCAACCCATTGATGAAGAAACATTCTTAAGTTTATACCATAAAGTGTTAGATTATTTAGATCAAAAAGATGAACTGTATGTCTTTAATGGATACGCAGGTAGTGACAAGGATACCATGTTAAAACTAACAGTCATCAATGAACTGGCTTGGCATAATTTATTTGCTAAAAATATGTTCATTAGACCTGAATCTAAAGAGGAAGCATCAAAAATAAAACCTAATTTCACAATTGTTTCTGCACCACACTTTAAAGCTGATCCAAAAGTTGACGGCACAAATTCAGAGACTTTCGTTATTATTTCTTTCAAACATAAAGTGATTTTAATTGGTGGTACTGAATATGCCGGAGAAATGAAAAAAGGTATTTTCTCTGTGATGAATTATTTATTACCAATGCAAGACATTATGAGCATGCATTGTTCAGCAAATGTTGGAGAAAAAGGCGATGTTGCATTATTCTTCGGTTTATCAGGTACAGGTAAAACGACTTTATCTGCTGATCCAAAACGTAAATTAATTGGTGATGATGAACACGGTTGGAATAAAAACGGTGTCTTCAATATTGAAGGTGGATGCTACGCTAAGGCTATTCACTTATCAAAAGAAAAAGAACCTCAAATTTACGATGCTATCAAATACGGTACAATTTTAGAAAATACAGTGGTAGCAGAGGATGGCAGTGTCAATTTCGATGACAATCGTTATACTGAAAATACACGTGCTGCTTATCCAATTAATCATATTGATAATATTGTCGTACCTTCAAAAGCAGCACACCCTAATACTATTATTTTCTTAACTGCTGACGCATTTGGAGTAATCCCTCCAATTTCTAAATTAAATAAAAAGCAAGCTATGTATCATTTCTTAAGTGGTTTCACATCTAAGTTGGCTGGTACTGAACGTGGTGTTACAGAGCCAGAACCTTCCTTCTCAACTTGTTTTGGTGCGCCATTCTTACCATTACATCCAACAGTTTATGCAGATTTATTAGGTGAATTGATAGATCAACATGATGTAGATGTCTACTTAGTTAATACAGGATGGACTGGCGGAAAATATGGTGTTGGTCGTCGTATTAGTCTCCACTATACACGTCGAATGGTTAACCAAGCTATTTCTGGTAAATTAAAACATGCTGAATATACTAAAGATAGTACATTTGGATTAAGCATTCCTGTTGAAATAGAAGATGTACCAAAAACAATCTTGAATCCTATTAATGCATGGAGTGATTCTGACAAATATAAAGCTCAAGCTCAAGATCTAATTCAACGTTTTGAAAATAATTTTGAAAAGTTTGGGAAAGAGGTAGAACATATTGCTTCTCAAGGTGGCTTTAACAAATAACATTTTGCATCCAAACAAAAAGTCAAAGTAATATAACAGACAACAAGAGCCTGAGACATTAAGTTCTAGGTTTAAGTAAAAAAGACAATTTCTATTGAAAATTGATAGAAATTGTCTTATTTTTTTGAAGTATTTACATGTAAAATTACATAAAAGCGAAGTATTGTAGTGGAGACTCCCGAGGTAGGGACCCAACACAGAGAAACTGTGAAATAGTTTCTACAAGAAATGCAAGTTGGGCAACAGTGCTAGTCGAAGACTACAGGCTGAGACAGCACCCTGGGAAAGCGAAACTACAATACGGAGTATTGAACATAAAGAAGCACAAAGACGATTTAACAATAAAATCATCTTTGTGCTATTTTTTTGAGATTTATGTCCCAGGCTCTTGTTCATATTCAAAATATAAAAATTGGACTAATAGAAATAACTAAAAATTTTCTATCGGTCCGATTTATTATAGAGCAAAATTATTTTACTATTTAACGATTCGTAAGTTGATTTGTTTCGACTTTAGTCATAAATGATTTGATATAATTTAATGCTTCTTTTAATGCTGGCGGTCTCGGTACATGTCCCTCATCTTGTTGATAAAAAGTATCATATGTTACTCCTTTTTGAGAGAGTTGTTGCTCTAAGTAATAAGCCTGATGTATTCCAACTTGTTGATCTTTCTCACCATGAACGATTAAAATCGGAGGACTTTGACGATTAAGTAAATGTATAGCATCACGAGCTTCATATTGTACTTTATCTTTTTGAGGATGTCCCACCATTCTTCTTAACATGCCTCTTAAATCTATACGTTCTTCATACATTAATTTAATATCTGAGACGCCACCCCAAATAATGTAACTATTCACAGGTAACTCTTGAAACGTCAATAATCCCTGCAACCCTCCTCTAGAAAATCCTATCATATGGATAAATGCATCTGGATATTTACTGTGTAATAAGCGTATGAGTGTTGTAACATCATTGAGATCACCACGATAAAATTCATCTTTGCCTTCACTACCATTATTTCCTCTATAGTACGGACCTATCACTAATGTATGTTTATCTGCAAATTGCATTAGACGCGCTGCTCTAACTCTACCAACTTGACCTTTTCCACCACGTAAATAGACAACAATTCTTTTAACTTCAGTAAATGGTGTCATCATTAATGCTTTGACATTTAAGTGATCCACAACATAAGTAACTTCATCAAATTGATGATCGAATGATGTCACTGGCATACGTTTAATTTTGATAAAATCCAAGTGCAATCACCCTTTCTAAGCATGTTAATATCGTTTCGTCTTGCAATAAGTAACTTTGTTGCTCCTTACTAATGTCGTTAATATTGTTAAATAATACTGGTCCTGTTGTTTCCATATAGTCATATTTTTCATTAATTTCATCTACATCAATAAAATAGACATCTTTAATGAATGTTTCATCTGCTGCAGTTGCAATATGATATTGAGCTATATAATGAAGTGATTTAACAGTAGCACCTGTTTCTTCATAGAGTTCTCTTTTAACAGCATCTACACTCGTTTCAAAATCTTCCCTTTTACCACCAGGAAATTCAATACCACGTATTTTATGATTAGTGAAAAGTAATTGATTATTATAAACTGGAATAGCGAGGACATGATTACCATCAGCATCATTGCTATCTGTCTTATAAGTTAATTCAACTAGTCGTTGATCCTTATCCCAAAACTTCATGGTCATCACATCCTTTCAATATATGTTAAACTGTGGATATATTATTTTCAGTTGGGGGCACTACTATGAAAAAAATATTCTTAGCGCTGATTCATTTTTATCAACGTTTCATTTCGCCACTCACTCCACCTACTTGTCGTTTTTATCCGACATGTTCAGAGTATACTAGAGAAGCCATTCAATACCATGGTGCGTTTAAAGGCTTATACTTAGGTATAAGACGTATCTTGAAATGTCACCCTTTACACAAAGGCGGCTTTGATCCAGTTCCATTAAAAAAAAATAGAACAAAACATTCACATCACAACCATGATTAATATGGCTGTAATTGTGCAATATCAATTTTAGGAGGATGAAATTCAATTGATCCTCCTTTTAATATGCCTGATTCCACAACAACATCCTGTTTAAAATAATAACCTGTAGGTGTAACATCGCCAGGATAATCTCCCTCTTTAGCTAACATTGCTGTAAAATATCTACTCAAACCATATTCATACATACCACCAATAACTACTTTAACATTTAATTGATGTAGTAATTTAATGATTTGTTGAACTCTATCTATACCACCTAGTCTAAATGGTTTAACTACGACTACATTGATTGGATAACTTGTGACCAACGCTTTAATTTGTTCAATATGACGTGCCTTTTCATCAATAGCAATTGGTGGTAACGCTTGTTGATTTATTTCATTAAGCTGTGTCATGTTTTTAAACGGTTCTTCAATATACAACACTTTGTCTTTCAGGTTTAATAATGTCGTAACGTCCGCTTCTGTTAAAGACTCATTTGCATCAACAGCAAGTTTGAATTGAAAATCCAACTGCTTCAGTGTCTCAATATCTTTTAATAGCTCTTTTGACCATTTTAATTTAATACGTTGTGGCTTCGTTTGCTGTAATTGTTGTAGTTGTATCGTTGATAATCCACTTACCGTTGCTCCATACGCGACATTAAATTGCGTTAGCTGATGATATTTTTGATACAAGGCCATAACGACAGTACTTCTTGCAGCAGGTGAATGTTCTAACATCTGTAACGTTGCTAACCACGCTTCATACGTTGCAATGTGTTGTGATTGAACGCTTGCAAACCAACGTTTAATATCTTTTTTTACAGATGGAATTGTTTCATCATCATACCAGTTTGTTGCGAAAGCATTGCACTCTCCAAAATAAGAATGTCCCTCTTCATCAACAAGTTCGATAAATAAACATTGACGTTGCTCTAACTTTATTTTAGGCGTTATAATTGGTGATTTAAATGGTTCCTCATATAAGTAAAAATTGACATGATTAATTTTCATCATTTACACCATGCTGCTGAGTCAATTTATTACGTTGTAACTTTCCAGTAGATGTATATGGTAAAGTTGCAACTCTTGCATAATATTTTGGCACTTTATATTTTGCTAATTTTTGCTTAAAAAATGCTGTCAAATCATCCTCTGATATGTCATTTTTAGCCACATAGTATAATTTAGGGACTTGTCCCCAAGTATCATCTGCTACTGGTATACAAACTGCATCTTCAATATGATCCATTTGTTTCGCTACTGTTTCAATCTGGTATGGATAAATATTTTCCCCTCCACTAATAATTAAATCTTTACGTCTATCATAAATCATAACGTAGCCGTCTTTATCAATTTCTGCAATATCCCCGGTTTTAAAATAACCATCTTCAAAAGTATCGGATATGTTTCGAGGATAAAGATAGCCTTGCATTACATTGTCTCCTTTAATCAATAATTCACCATGTCCTTGTGAATTAGGATGACTAATTGCCACTTTAACATTGTCACTAGGTTTACCCACCGTATCAAAACGTTGACGTAACATATTAGGAGATGCAGTTAGAAATTGCGAACATGTTTCAGTCATACCGAAAGAATTATAAATGGGAAGTTGATTGTTTAATGCTTGTTGAATTAATGGCTGTGATAATTTTGCACCACCTAATAAAATCTTTTGTAGTGAATACGGCTCGGTTAATCCTTTATCCATCAACCATTTTAATGTTTGTGGTACAAGAGATACATGCGTGATTTGTTCTGATCGAATGATATGTAACACTTGCTCGGTTTCAAATTTTTCAACAATCCTTACTGTAAAACCTTCGATTACAGCTCTTAATAACACACTCAATCCTGAAATATGGTATATCGGCAATACGGATAACCATTTGGTATTTTGATCATAACCTAAACTTTCCTTACATCCTTTTGCACTAGCTAAATGATTCGCAAACGTTTGTGGTACGGCTTTTTGTGGACCTGTAGTGCCAGATGTAAACATGATGGATGCTATACGCTGTAAATCAAAATCAGTCACTGTATATGATTGAGTTTGTAACTCATTAAGATCATTCAGTTCATTTAATGAAAAAATATTAAACCCTTCAATGTTTAAAGGCGTTGTTATTAATACCGTCGAAATATCTACTGACATCATTTGTCTTATAATTTCTTCTTTAGTTAATCGTGTATTAATCATGGCTATTTCTACACCAGCTAACCAGCAAGCATGAATTAACACTACAGACTCAATTGAATTATTGATATAAAGGCCTATACGTTGCTGTTGAAGTGTCTTTATCTTTGACGATAGCGCTAGTGCTTGTTGATACAATTGTTGATATGTCAATCGTTGACTACCATCCGTTACTGCAACGTGCTGTGCTCTTTTTGTTGCTTGTTGCTCTAACCAAAACTCCATTCTCTATTCCTCCAAATTTATATACATATCAATTATAACGATTTTAATGTCTTAGCGCAGGCGTTGTGTTTGAAATATAATAATTTTTTGCACACATTCATTAAGATTTATAAATAACAAACACCCCTACTTTGCAACATCTACATAGATAGGAGTGTTTGAATAATTTGTTGACTACTTTTGTGCACTTAATCTTAAAGTTAATCTATCATTCTGTTGTGTGGATTTATTTGCCTCAGTTACATCTTGTTGTTGTGTTAAATAGTCACGATTTATTCCTGTCATTGCACTAAGATGAAAGACTTCATCATCTAAATTTTCAATTAAATAAATATAATAGACATCTTTATCACTTTTCAATTTTAGCGTATGCCATATCGACTGCTTAGCTGATAACACATCAGCTGATATTTTTTTGATAAATAAGTAACGTTTACTACCAATTTTATTTATAAAATATGGTACTGACTGCTGGCTTTCAGTAACATCATTCGTTACTTTTGCCATATTGTCACTATTAAAATTAATTTTAGCAAATGGTTTATTATGTTGTTCAATAATAAAAGATTGATTTAAAAATTTATCTTTGTTTGAGCATCCATAAATGCCTAATATCATTAGTAGTAATCCTACCACAACCACAATTTTGTAATTTGAGTTTTTTAAGATCATCATGAGCCACCTCTATTTTAAATATATTTTATATTATAACAAAATTATTTATTTAGAGGATTAAACGATTGAATCTATTTTCTTACAACATTAAATTGTGAAATTTTGAGTTTTATAACTAGTATAAATTTTCTTTGCTATTTTTTTAAAAATTAAAGTATTGTTACAACTAATTTGGTATTATAAGAATATGTATACAAGGTATATATAACCTGTATAAGTTAGTAAAATAATTTGAATTAATACAACAATTTGTTTTAAACACAATAGAACATTTT
>NZ_PPQR01000025.1 GCF_002902085.1 Staphylococcus simiae | reverse complement strand
CTTTTAAAAATGAGTTATTATGTAAATTTGACGTTCAGAAATTCATATCACAAATATATTCTTCTATGTTAATATGTGATCGGGAATGTTTTAATAAGAGAAATAGTTTTGAAATAGACTACTAAATTGATCATCACAAATTCAATGACCAAAGTTCAAGTTCTTAGCAGTCTGAATCATATATAGAAAATAAAGAAGCTATAAAAAGCTATTGAAGAAATTGTAGAATCTGATTTTAAGTTCTCCATTGCAAATCAACAAGCATTAGATAGTATTAACAAATTAGTACAACATGATAAAGTATCTATTTCTATACAATACGTAGCTAAAGCAATTAAAGCTTTAATGAAAAATTAAAGCAAAAATCTTGGGAAAAATTGATTAATAAAAGAGAAAAAAATATCGGACGTCAACTCGTTATATTTCTTTAAAGTTCAATACCAAGTGTACTAAATTACTTAGTATATTCACCAGATACTACTCAAATAGTTATTAGCAAGTTTTCAAGTAAACAATTGGGTCTTAACAAAACTATCGCTAATGTTGATGATTAAGCATTTGTTTTAGTAATTTTATAATAGAGGATGGTTAAATGAATAACAATAACAAAGAAAATAACATGCCAAAATCTCAACAAATACTATTGGCAATTATACTTATTTTTGTTACTTTAAATTTCTTTTTAGCTATGTTTGTATTACCTCTTTCATCCTTAACTTTAAGAATATTGCAATTTATTAATGTGCTAATATTTGGAGTTTTTGTATTTAGACAAGTTAAAAGAAAAGGTTTTTAAACTAATTCCCTATCTTATTGATAGGGGCTTTTTAATAATTTAAAAACACATTCATTAAATTAATAAAATTATTTATCATAGAATAAAAAAGCTTCTATACCAAATTAGACTAATACATAATTATTTTTATTTATCAGTCCTAAAAAACAAAGAACCTAAAAAAGCTGAAACATTTACCGTCTCAGCTTTTAAGTACTTATTTAAAATTTTATTAACGATACTTTATTTTAAAATATTATATTTTAATACGATATCAATTTGTTTTTGAAGTTTTTTCTTTTCATATTTATAATCAAAATGTATTAAGTTAACTGCTCGCTGAGCTTTTCGGTGTGTAGCAATTGTTCTTTTACGTTGGAATTCTGCAACAGTTTTTTTAGCTTCACTCAATTTTATTAATGTCTTATTATGGTAGTTATTAGCGTAACTATTATATTGTGGTTGTTGTTGCGCCTGTGAAATATTACTAAACATTGTTGTTGATATACCAATAATCGTTGCACTTAATATTGCTTTTGTTACATATTTTTTAATCATTTTTAATACCTTCCTTACTATATTTGATAAAAATATAATAAAAGATATAAATGATAATAACCATTAACTATTTATTAATTGTTTCTTAATAAATGGTTTGATATACATGTTGTTAATTTTTGGATACACTAACCTTCTTTTAGAAGGAAGTGATTTTTAGTTTACATTTATTCCTGCCTCATAAATGCATAAGACACACTAACCTTCTTTTAGAAGGAAGTGATTTTCAGTTTACATTTATTCATGCCTCACAAATGCATAAGACACACTAATCTTCTTTTAGGAGGAAGTGATTTTCAGTTTACATTTATTCCTGCCTCATAAATGCATAAGACACACTAACCTTCTTTTAGAAGGAAGTGATTTTCAGTTTACATTTATTCATGCCTCATAAATGCATAAGACATACTAACCTTCTTTTAGAAGGAAGTGATTTTCAGTTTACATTTATTCGTGTCTCATAAATGCATAAGACACACTAACCTTCTTTTAGAAGGAAGTGTGTCTAATAATTTTGTTGTTACGATTTCTAAAATTGATTGTTCCTGTTTGGTTGTTGTCATCTATCATTATCTCAGCAAAAGTTTCTTCTTCTGAACTTCTTGACTGTGAAATACTTCCTGGATTAATGACATGTACGCCATCAATATTTTCATATTTTGCTACATGTGTATGTCCGTAAAATGCGAATTGACAATTTAATTCTTTAGCTTTATCAGCTAATAATTGACGTGTTTGATTCACACTATACATATGACCATGAGTATAAAAAACTTTAATTCCATTAACGTCAATGGTTTCTTCCATTGGAAATTCAGGATAAAAATCACAGTTACCTTTTACTCGATGATATAAACTTAATTCGGAATCATTATATTCAAATTCTGAATCGCCCAAATGTATAAAAACATCAGCATCACTGTGCATTTCATATATGTCGTATAATATCCCTGATTCATTATGATTGTCACTAATTATAATCCATTTAGACATGTTGATCATCCTTCAAATATGCTTCTAATTTATTAATAGCATTTCTTCTATGACTGATTTGTCCTTTTTCTTCTTTCGTCAATTGAGCCATTGTTTTTTTTAGACTGGGAACATAAAAAATCGGATCATAACCAAAGCCGTTATCACCTTGCTTGTCAGTTGTGATTTCTCCAGAAACTGTCCCTTTAAACGTTTGTGTTTCTATGTCAGGTCCACTCATACTAATGACACAAACAAATTGTGCTTCCCTATGTGTATTATCACCTAATTTTGCTAATAATTTAGTAATATTGGCGTCATCGCTTTTTTCTTCTCCTGCGTATCGAGCTGAATATATTCCAGGTTCTCCATCTAATGCAAATACTTCAAGACCACTATCATCAGCTATAACTGTTTTATTCAAAGCTTTTGCTGCAGCTTCAGATTTCAATTTAGCATTAGCTTCAAATGTTGTACCAGTTTCTTCAACATCAAAATCAGGAATCAACTCTGCAATACCAACTACATTATATTCTGGAAAGATAACTTTGAAATCATTAATCTTACCTTGATTATTTGACGCAATAACAATATCTGTCATGTTTTATTCTCCTATTCATATACTGAAATTTGTTCTACAGTTACTGATAAATTCAACCATTCTTTAATAATATTCGTAATGTGGGTTGTATTACCCGTTGCAAAGAAACGATGTTGTGGGTGTTGCGTATAACTCGCATGTTCATTACTAAACGTTAGTAATGCACTTACTTCTCTAGCCGTTTCTAAACCTGAAGAAATGACAGTTTTTTTACCATCAAAATAATCGTATATTGGTTTATATAGCAACGGATAATGTGTACAACCTAAAATGACAGTATCTGCTTTACTATTTCTCCAACGCTTCAACGTTTGGTGGATAATGATACTAGTAATCGTAGGGTCATTGTATCTCATTTGTTCAACTAATGGTACAAAGCCTGGACATGCTACGCCATGTACTTCAACATGTGGGTTGATACGTTTAATATGCGTACGATAAGCTTCTGATTTAATTGTACCTTCAGTACCTAATACTAAAACTTTATTGTTTCTAGTCGTCATGATGGCTGTTCTTGCACCAGGTTCAATAACTCCTATCACAGGAATAGGTAATAAAGCTTGTAGATATTCTAATGCAACAGCTGTTGCTGTATTACAGGCAATGACTAACATTTTAATATCAAATTCCATTAATTTCTGAGCGATTTCTACTGTGAATTGTTTAACTTGTTCACCCGGTCTTGGACCATACGGACATCTACCTATATCACCTAAATAATAAATCGTTTCATTTGGTAATTGTCGCATAATCTCTTTCGCGACTGTTAAGCCCCCAACCCCTGAGTCTATTACACCTATTGGTTTATTCATAATTGGTCATCCTTAATCATTAGTTAAAGTTTATTTTAACATAACTATTCTTTTATTTTTAAACATTATGCATAACCACCACTTCGTTAACTTTAGAAAACCTTTGATAATATTTAGCAATAACAAGGTAGTACAATACTATGAAAAAAAATCCCTCAAACTATAAATTTGAGGGATTTCAAAATAACTTATTCTACTTCATGATCTGAACCAAAGAATGATTTGAACATGTGGAATGTTGTTTCTCTATTCATTGCTGCAATAGATGTTGTTAAAGGAATGCCTTTTGGACAGGCATTAACACAGTTTTGTGAATTACCACATTGCTGTAATCCACCAGCACCCATTAAGGCATCTAAACGTTCATCTTTAGTCATTGAGCCTGTAGGATGTAAGTTAAATAAACGTACTTGCGAGATAGCTTGAGCTCCCACGAAGTTATTTTTTTCAGTTACATTAGGACAAACTTCTAAACAAACACCACAAGTCATACATTTAGATAACTCATAAGCAGTTTGACGTTTTTTCTCAGGCATACGTGGCCCAGGACCTAAGTCATACGTACCATCAATTGGAATCCAAGCTTTCATACGTTTTAAGTTATCGAACATTCTAGAACGATCAACTTGCAAGTCACGAATGACTGGGAATGTACTCATAGGTTCTAAACGAATTGGCTGTTCAAGTTGATCTACAATTGCAGAACATGATTGTCTAGCGCGACCATTAATTACCATTGAACAAGCACCACAAACTTCTTCTAAACAGTTCATATCCCAGACAACTGGTGTAGTTTTCTCACCATTGATATTGACTGGATTACGTCTTATTTCCATTAAACAAGCAATTACATTTAAATTTTCTCTATATGGAATTTCGAATGTTTCTTCATAAGGTTTAGAATCACTAGTATCTTGTCTTTTAATGATTAATTTAACAGTTTTATTGTTATTGTTTTTTTGTTGTTCTTGTTGTGGAGTGTCTTGTACTGATTGTTCAGTCATTACTTTTTACCCCCTTTAGACTTACTAGTGTAATCACGTTTACGAGGCGGAATTAAACTTACATCAACTGGTTCATATTCGAATTTAGGTTTATTAAAAGCCCCTTCAAATGAAGCCATTGTTGTTTTTAACCACTCTTCGTCATTACGTTCTGGGAATTCAGGTTTGTAATGTGCACCTCTTGATTCATTACGATTATATGCACCAAGCGTAATTACACGAGCGAGTACTAACATATTCCATAATTGACGAGTGAAGAATACTGCTTGGTTACTCCATGTTTGCGTATCTTCCATATCAATATTTTCATAACGTTTCATCAATTCAACAATTTTCTTATCTGTTTCTAACAATTTGTCATTTTCACGTACTACAGTTACATTAGCCGTCATAATTTCACCTAACTCACGGTGTAATTTATAAGCATTTTCTGTACCACGCATTGCCAATAACTTATCAAAACGTTCTTGTTCTTCTTGTTTACGTTGTTCAAAAATACTGTCATCTAAGTCAGTATATGACTTTTCAATATTAGAGATATAATCAATAGCATTTGGTCCTGCAACCGTTCCACCATAGATTGCTGATAATAATGAGTTAGCACCTAATCTGTTACCACCATGTTGTGAGAAATCACATTCTCCTGCTGCAAATAAACCTTTAATATTCGTCATTTGATCATAATCAACATATAAGCCACCCATTGAATAGTGCACAGCTGGGAAAATTTTCATTGGAACTTTACGTGGATCATCTCCAGTAAATTTCTCATAAATTTCAATAATCCCACCTAATTTAACATCAAGTTCATGTGGGTCTTTGTGTGATAAGTCAAGGTAGACCATGTTTTCGCCATTAATACCTAATTTTTGGTTAATACAAACATCAAATATTTCACGTGTAGCAATATCACGTGGAACTAGGTTACCGTAATCAGGATATTTTTCTTCTAAGAAATACCAAGGTTTACCATCTTTATAAGTCCAGATTCGACCACCTTCACCACGAGCAGATTCACTCATTAAGCGTAGTTTATCATCGCCAGGAATTGCAGTTGGATGGATTTGAATAAATTCACCATTAGCATAAATGGCACCTTGTTGATAAACGATAGAAGCTGCAGAACCAGTGTTAATCATTGAATTGGTAGTTTTACCAAAGATTATACCAGGTCCACCTGTCGCCATGATTACAGCGTCTGAACCAAATGTATCAATTTCAGCTGTCGTCATGTTCTGTGCCACAATACCTCTAGCTGTATTTTCTTCATCCTTAACTATACCTAAAAATTCCCAACCCTCGTGTTTCGTCACTAAGCCGTCCACTTCAAAAGAACGAACTTGCTCATCCAATGCATATAACAATTGTTGTCCTGTCGTTGCACCAGCATATGCTGTTCTATGGTGTAGCGTACCACCAAAACGTCTAAAATCTAATAAACCTTCGTTCGTTCTATTAAACATAACTCCCATTCTATCAAGTAAATGGATAATTTTAGGTGCTGCCTCAGTCATCGCTTTTACTGGTGGCTGATTCGCTAAAAAGTCTCCTCCATAAACTGTATCATCAAAATGAATCCATGGAGAATCTCCTTCACCTTTGGTATTTACTGCACCATTAATGCCACCTTGGGCACATACAGAGTGCGAACGTTTAACAGGTACAACTGAAAATAAATCAACATGTGCACCTTTTTCTGCCGCTTTAATTGTTGCCATTAAACCAGCTAAGCCACCACCGACAACAATAAGATGTTTCTCTGCCATAAAAATGTCACTCCCCTAAATTTTTAAAACTTTAAAATTGATATATGCGACGTATTACATAAAGGCAATAATTGCTGTTACACCTATATATGAAATAACTAAAAATACGATTAATGATACCCATGTAAAGACACGTTGTGATTTTGGAGATTGTAACACGCCCCAAGTCACTAAGAATGACCATAATCCGTTAGAAAAATGGAATACTACTGCAATAATACAAATGATATAAATGATTGCCCAAACTGGATTTTGTAACGTTTGATGCATCATATCGTAGTCAACCTCTTTACCAAAGAATGCTTTTTGTAGGCGTGTTTGCCATAAATGCACTCCGATAAAGATAAACGCTAAAATACCACTAATACGTTGGAATAAAAACATCCAGTTTCTAAACAATGAATAATGCCCAACGTTTTCTTTAGCAGTAAACGCGATATGCAATCCGAATAAACCATGATATAACAACGGAATGTAGATGAATAAAAATTCTACTACGATAAGGAATGGTAATGATTCCATGAAACTTGACGCTTTATTAAATGCTTCAGCACCTTGTGTTGCTTGATGATTCACCAATAAGTGAACAACCAAAAATGCGCCAATTGGTATAATACCTAATAACGAATGAATTCGTCTTAAGTAATATTCATTTTTTGTTTGTGCCAAAAGGAGTCCCCCCTGTTAACGGTTAATTATTATATTTAGTTATTATTAATGGATGTACGTTTAACCCCTAAATTGAATTCGTTCCATCTGTTGTAACAATATCATTTGCAAAAACGCACTAGAAAATAATTCTTGTTATTTAAGTATTAATGTAAAATTTAGTTTTACTTTAACATTTACATACAAATGATAAAGTTTCTCATTTAGAAAACGCTTCCACGCACATTCAAAAAAATAACTTTGTTAACAACATTGTAACATTATTTACTATATTTTTGGGCATGAGAATGATTCTCATGCCCAAAATTTTATTTATTTAATTGTTGTTGAAGATTTTGTGCAACATTTTCTGGTATGCCTATTTTTTTGAAATCTTCAATAGTTGCTTCTTTCATCTTTTTAATTGAACCAAATGTTCTTAATAATGCTGTTTTTCTTTTACTACCAATACCTTCGATATCATCAAGCACTGATTTTAAGCCAGTTTTTTGTCTTGTTTGTCTATGAAATGTAATAGCAAAACGGTGTACTTCATCTTGAATACGATGTAATAAATAGAAAGCTTGACTGTTTTTCTTCAATGGCACTATTTCAGCACTCTTACCATATAGTAATTCTGAAGTTTGATGTTTATCATTTTTTTGCAATCCAGCAACAGGTATATCTAGACCAAGTTCATTTTCCAAAACGTCCATAACACCATTCATATGTCCTTTACCACCATCAACGATAATTAAGTCAGGTAATGGTAATCCTTCATTCAATACTCTAGAGTATCTTCGTCTTACAACTTCTCTCATTGATTTATAATCATCTGGTCCAGTAACTGTTTTAATTTTATAT
Organism: Staphylococcus simiae; assembly: GCF_002902085.1. Classification (GTDB taxonomy): domain Bacteria; phylum Bacillota; class Bacilli; order Staphylococcales; family Staphylococcaceae; genus Staphylococcus; species Staphylococcus simiae. The sequence goes on along the minus strand of NZ_PPQR01000025.1, from coordinate 79,457 downwards.
TTTCGATAATTTTTCTTGTCAGGTTTACCATCAACGAAACTAACCATTGCTGATACTGGGTCTACCCCTTGAATATTCGAGTTATCAAAAGCTTCAATTCTGATTGGCGTTTGGATGCCCATTCGTTCACCCAACTCTTCAATTGCTTTCACAGTTCGAGATTCATCTCTTGAAATCAATTCAAATTTATTATTTAAAGATACTTCAGCATTATGGTTAGCTAAATCAACCATATCTTTTTTAGCACCACGAGCTGGTTGCACGATTTTTGTATCAACAACAGAATGAATGATATTTTTATCCAAATTTTTAGGTACATGTACTTCTTTAGGTAATATATGCTGGTTTAAGGCATAAAATTGTCCTATAAAAGTATAAAACTCTTCTTCCTCAGTTTGTTGTAATGGAATCATCGTCGTATCTCTCTTAATCATATTACCTTGTCTAATAAAAAATACTTGGATACACATCCATCCTTTATCAACACTGTAGCCAAAGACATCTCTAATCGTTTTATCCGTCGACATAATTTTTTGTTTATTGGTTAAGTTATGAATATGTTGGATCAAATCTCTATATTCTTTAGCACGTTCAAAATCTAGTTCTTCACTAGCAGATAACATTTTTTGTTCTAAATTTTTTAATATTGTTTTATCTTCACCATTAAGAAAATCTGTAATTTCTTTAGTCATTTTTGCATATTCTGCTAGATCAACATCATAAACGCAAGGACCTAAACATTGACCGATATGATAATATAAGCATAATTTATCTGGCATATGATCACATTTTCTGAATGGATAAATTCGATCTAAGAGCTTTTTTGTCTCTTGTGCTGAATAAGCATTTGGATAAGGACCAAAATATTTACCGCTTCCCTTTTTAACGGTTCTCGTTACTAATAGTCTGGGATATTTTTCTTTTGTTATTTTAATAAACGGGTAACTTTTATCATCTTTTAATAATATATTGTAACGTGGTTGATACTGCTTAATTAAATTCAACTCTAATAATAATGATTCTGTTTCACTTGAAGTAACAATAAATTCAAAATTACGAATTTCTCCAACAAGTCTTGTTGTTTTAGCATCATGCGCACCAGTAAAATAAGAACGTAAGCGATTACGAAGCTTCTTAGCTTTACCAACGTATATTATTTGATCATTACGATCTTTCATTAAATAACACCCAGGTTCCATGGGTACAACATTTAACTTATTTTTAATCTCTTTGTGGTAGTCTTCCATGATATCCTCCTTTCCACGCTTTTTGACAATAAAAACTGGAGCAATTCAATAAAGAATGCTCCAGCACTTTATGCTTCAACTTATAAGTGTTTATCTAATACTTCAGCTAAGTTTTCTTTTGGTTGGAAACCAACTACTTTATCAACAGGTTGTCCGTCTTTAAAAACGATGAGTGTTGGAATACTCATTACTTCAAATTTAGCTGCTGTTGATGGATTTTCATCAACGTCTAATTTTAAAATATCAGCTTTACCTTCATAATCAGTTGCTAATTCTTCTAATACTGGAGCGATCATTTTACATGGTCCACACCAAGTTGCCCAAAAATCTACTAATTTAACACCAGATTCAACTTTTGAATCAAAATCTGCATCAGTTACTTTTACGATTGCCATAAATGCCAATCCTCCTTAATTATTGTTATGATGAGCAAATTATATCAGATAAAATGAATCATGTATTACCTTTTTGCTCACTTTTTAAATTAAATTGCCATATTCAAAGAATAAATTTACTTAATGTATGACTAGATTCTAACCATAGAAACACAATATATCAAATAATACATCTTTTTCATAGATATTCTAAATAATCCAGTAATTATATTTATTACAAAGCTTGTTATATTTCATTAATTCTAAAATTATAAATTATCACATATTCAATTAGCATTTAATCTATTATTTCAATTCAGCAACTGTGACACCAAAACCGCCTTCACTTGGCATACCACCTCTAAATGAATTAACACTTTTATGCTTTTTCAAATGTTGTTGTACACCTTTTTGTAAAGCGCCAGTACCTTTGCCGTGAATAATATAAACTTGCTCATAATTACTTAACACTGCTTGGTCTAAATATTGATCTAACTCAACTAACGCTTCATCATAACGATAGCCTCTTAAATCCAACTCTGTTTTAATCGTCTGTCTATTTTGTCGCGTAACCATTTTAGTAGGTTTTACTTTTTCTTTTTTCTTTTTCTCTAAGTCAGCGATTGGTAATTTCATTTTAATAATACCCATTTGCACAACAGCTTCTTTATCGTTGACTAGCTCTAAAACTTCACCTTTTTGTCCATACGATAACACTTTAACTTCGTCACCAGCTTCAATTTTATCGTATTTTTGTTTTTGAACATGCTGTTTTATAGATTTCGCTTCATATTGATCATCAAGGTGTTTCTTTTTATCAATTAATTCATGTTCTTTGACGTCAGCACCTTTTTTATCTCGTAATTGTCTCAAATCTTTAATGATGTCGTCAGCTTCTTTTGTGGCAGCTTTAATACGTTGATTGGCTTTTTCTTTTGCTTCATCCATCAATGTACGTTCATAATTTTGATACTGCTGATATTGACGTTCTAAATCATCATGAACTTGTTCCGCTTCTTTGACTAAACGATCTAATTCAACACGTTGATCCTCTACACGTTTAGAATTAGTTTCTAACGACTCAATCATCGCATTGATTTCTTTTTCATCTGTGCCAATCATTGTCTTCGCTTTATTAATAATAGCAAGACTCAGTCCAAGTTTTTTAGAAATATCAAAAGCATTAGAACGTCCAGGTACACCCATAAGTAATTTATAGGTTGGACTCAGTGAATTAACATCAAATTCAACACTAGCATTCATAACACCTTGTCTATTATAACTATATGCTTTCAACTCTGGATAATGAGTTGTTGCCATCACTAATGCACCAATACTTCTTACATAGTCTAAGATACTCATCGCAAGTGCTGCACCTTCACTTGGATCAGTTCCTGCACCTAATTCGTCAAATAATACTAAACTGTGTTTATCTGCTTGTTGCAAAATTTCTACAATATTTGTCATATGTGAAGAAAATGTTGATAACGATTGTTCTATGGATTGCTCGTCACCAATGTCACAATAAACATTTTTAAACACACTTAACTGGCTACCATCTAGTGTAGGAACTAATAACCCTGATTGAGCCATAACTATAATTAAACCGAGTGTCTTAAGCGTAACTGTCTTACCGCCAGTATTTGGTCCAGTAATGATAACAGTCTCAATATCTTCCATAAATTCAATTGTATTTGCTACGACAGTTTCTCTATTAAGTAATGGATGATAGGCTTTAGGCAAATAGACTGTTCGTTGTTGTTGAAATCTTGGTTTTGTTCCTTTAATTGTTCTACCATATCTAGCTTTAGCAATAAGAAAATCAAGTTGACCCATAACATTTTCAGCGATGAGTAATGCATCCTTCTCAGCAGCCACATATCCTGTTAATTGACTTAAAATACGTTCTTTTTCTACAGCCTCATCATTACGTAATCGACTGATTTGATTATTCATTTCAACTACAGATGACGGCTCTATATATAGTGTTTGACCTGAAGCTGATTGATCATGAACAATACCATTAAAGTCTTGTCTATATTCAGCTTTAACAGGAATCACATTACGTTCATTTCTAACAGTTACAATGGCATCTGAGAGTTTCTTTTGATTAGCTTGGCTTTTAACGATACGATCTAAATTTTGTCTAATACGTTGATTGGTAGTAGAAATTTTACTTCTAATACTTTGTAATTCATAGCTTGCATTATCATATAAATCATACGTATCACATGTTTCGTTTATTTGTTGAAAAAGGTCTGTTAATACTGGCAATTGCGACATTCTACTATCTAGAATCTCATACTTAACACCTTCATCTTCTTCAACTAATTGGTTATAAAATGTTTTGAATTGATTCTGTACTTGAATTAATCTCTTTATTTGATTCAGTTCACTGACATTTAGTACACCTCCGATTGCAGCTCTATGAACCAAAGGTGATACTTTCGTTAGTCCACTTAAACTGGGTAAGCGATGTTTATTATAAATTTGAGATATTTCATCAGTTTCTTCCATTTGAAAGACAACTGTTTCATAATCAACTGCTGGAGCCATTTGATTAACTTTGTCAAATCCTAAATCACTTACTGTTTCATTTGCTACAAGTGTGCGTATCTTGTCAAATTCTAAAACATCTAGTGTTTTTTGTCTCATCAAATCCCTCTATTTCTCAAGTTTAATATTATTTTCTATAAAGGATTTAAACGCTTCACGTGTCATTGTATTAATAACTCTATCTTTTGTAACAAATCCTTTTTGAGCAGTAGCTACACCATATTTCATAAAGTCTAGATGATCAGTATGATGCGCATCTGTATTAATGGTTAATTTAACATTAGGATATTTTCTTACAATATCAGCATTTAAATCGAGTCGTTTAGGATTAGCATTAATTTCTAAAATCGTCTTAGTTTCTTCAGCTAATTTTATTAATTGTTCAATATTAGGTTTATAACCTTCACGCTTGCCAATAATACGTCCAGTAGGATGTGCAATATGACGTACATATGGATTTCGGCACGCATTCGCTAAGCGTTCCATTATTTGTTCTTCTGATTGATTAAAACTTTGATGTATTGCTGCGATGACATAATCAAGTTGTGCAAGAATTTCATCATCATAATCTAACGAACCATCTGACAAGATATCCATTTCTGTACCTGAATAAATATCTATGTCATTATATTCTTTATTCAATGCTTTAATTTCGTCATTTTGACGTAATAATCGTTCAACTTGTAAACCGTTAGCTACTTTTAAACTTGCTGAATGATCGGTGATTACCATAAATTCATAGCCTTTAGCAATATTTGCTTCAACCATTTCTCTAATTGAAAATGCACCGTCACTATACGTCGTATGCATATGAATATCACCATTAATATCATTGAGTGTAACAATATTACTTAAATCCCGATCAAATTCACTACCATCCTCACGCATTGCTGGAGATATAAATGGAACGCCAAAATGGTCATATATTGCTTCTTCACTATCATATTGAAGTAACGAACCATCTGCTTGTTCAATACCATATTCACTAACTTTTTCATTACGTTCCTTAGCCAGTTGACGAATTCTAATATTATGATCTTTTGAACCCGTGAAGTGTTGCAACGTGTGATAGAACGCTTGTGGTTCAATCAAGCGAAAATCTACGCCAATGGTTTCATCATCATATGATAGTTCTAATGATACTTTAGTCTGTCCAACTGCAACTTCTTTTACTTTGTTAGGTATGTTTAATAGTTGTTGTTGTACATGATCAGGTTTTTCAGTACTAATAATAAAGTCTAAGTCTTTACTCATCTCTTTATACCTTCTAAAACTACCTGCTGATGAATATTGAATAACATCTTCTAATGTAGCAATATAATCAATAATTTCTTTGTTTAAACCACGCATTTGATCAATTGGATAACTATCTTTTTTGGCACCTAATTGTTTAACTGCTTCTAAAATATTTTGTTCTGTTTTTTTAGCAAAGCCACTAAGTTCACTGACTCTACCTTGCTCACACGCCTGCTGCAAACTTTCTTTATCAGTAATATTTAATTCTTTATATAACTTAGCAATTTTCTTACTACCTAATCCTTGAATTTTTAATAACGGTACTAAACCTTCAGGTACTTGTTTTTTTAGTTCATTTAATGTCGAAGACTCACCAGTTTGTCTAAATTCATCGATAACGTCTCCTACTCCTTTACCGATTCCTTTTAATTCTGTGACATCCTTGATGTCATCTAAAGGTCTTTCATCTATTTCCAAACTTTGTGCTGCCTTGCGATATGCAGATACTTTGAAAGTATTTTCTCCATTAAGCTCCATATATGTCGCAATTTGTTCTAATAATTTAATAACATCTTTTTTGGTCATATTAACACCCCATAAAAATAAGACCAGGACATCGTTGTTGATTTATATCATTGTCCTGACCTCATATAATTTAGTTATAAGTTTAATGTAAATGTCGATAATCGTGGTACATCAAAGATTAATGATTTACTAGCAATCGAAGTGCTTAACTGTTGCTGTATCCAATCATTTGGATATAATGCTAACACATATAATATAAAATGAAGCATAACAACTGCTACTATTACACCAATAATCATACCTAAGGCTCGACTAAAAATATGAATCTTTTGATATGCTACTATTTTATCAAAGCTAACGATAATTAGATATAAAATAAACTTCGATAAAATCACTAATATTAATATAGCTATAATTGCTTCGAAACGATGTTGCAAATGTGAAAAATGATATGCAAATGACGTATCAAATGCTGTTGTCTTTGGATAAGGTATAAAGACAACTAAACGCTCTAATATAGGTTGATAAAACTTAGACGCAACAAAAATCGAGAATAATGTAGCACCAAAATGCATTACCGATAACCAACATCCTCTTCTAAAACCAACGACGCAACAATAAATGAAAATAATTATAATAAATAAATCGATAATCATAAAATTTAATGCTCACGCTGTTCTAATTGTTGGATATGTTGTTTCAAACGTCTATTTTCTTCTTCTAATAAGACTTTTTCATGCATAATATTAACAGCAGTTAAAATAGCTTTACGTGACGTATCCAAACCTGCTGATTTATATCCTAATTCACGAATTTTTTCATCCACTAGATGTGCTACATAACGAATATGTTCCGGATTATCTTCTCCTACAATTGTAAAAAGTTGATCATTTATAGACACGTTTACTCTATTTTTAAAATGTGACATTTAAAATTTCTCCTGACCTTTTAATTAATCATTTTATTGCTAATCAAATAATTTTTACTTTTTAATATAAACTTTACATTGTTAAATGGATAATTCATACGTCGTTAACTTTTTCATAAACATTATACATGACCAATACCTATTTTGTAAGTAGCACTATAGAAAGTTTGACTTCAAGCTATAAATTTAGTTGTCTAACAATTTATGTTATGATAATTTTTGCTAACTGATGTAATTAGATAATAAGAAAGGATTTCACACAATGACCAATATTGTACATAAATTATCTACCAAAGAAGTGTCAACATTAATGGCACAATTAGACTTTGAGACTACAAATCTTCCTCAAGGTATGAAAGCACGTACGAAATACCAACAAACAACCATTAATATTTATCATTCAGGCAAAGTGATGTTTCAAGGTAATCAAGCTGATAAAGTTGCACACCAACTTTTACCACAACATAGTAATCAAAACAATCTATCTACAGGATCTGACAAGAAAACGGCACAACATAACACTATAAAATATAATCAATTCAATTGTATTGGCAGCGATGAAGCTGGTAGTGGAGATTATTTTGGTCCTCTCACTGTTTGTGCAGCTTATGTATCAACAGAAAATATTGCAATTTTAAAAACTTTAGGTGTCGATGATTCAAAAAAACTAACCGATAAAACCATTGTAGAATTAGCTGAACAACTTATTACTTTCATTCCTCATTCATTATTAACTTTACACAATGATAAATATAATATCCAACAAGCTAAAGGTTGGACTCAAGTTAAAATGAAAGCTGTGTTACATAATGAAGCAATCAAAAATGTGCTAGCAAAAATTAATGATACAACATTAGATTATATTGTTATAGACCAATTTGCTAAACGTGAAGTATATAATCACTATGCGCTTTCTGAAACACCATTTCCTGACAAAACGCAATTCGAAACGAAAGGCGAATCTAAATCATTAGCTATTGCAGCAGCAAGTATCATATCTAGATACGCCTTCGTTAAATATATGGATCAAATATCGCAACAAATACACATGGAAATTCCTAAAGGTGCTAGTAACAAAGTTGATTTAACAGCAGCCAAAATTATTAATAAATATGGGCTTAACCGTTTAGATCATATTTCTAAAAAACATTTCAAAAATAGAGATAAAGCATTGGCTTTAATTGATAAAAAACAGCAATAAAGTTAGTTTTTCAAATGATTATGACGCATATTCAAAGGAATAAAATAATGCGTGCAATCTTTCCATTCTAAATAATTTTTGAAAATATTGAATGATTCTTCAAAGAAACGTTCAATATTTTTTATATTGTCTTTACTAAAGTCTTGTGTCTCCATAATAAATTCACCAAGCTGTTCATTATAATGACTACCCGAAGGAAAATCTTGGTGGCATTCAAATTTTTGATTAGAAAATGGATATGGCAATACAAAAAATGTTGGTCCTTCAAAGTGATCATCGCCAAACCAAAAACCAAATTCAATCATTTGCTCGTCAAATGCTGCTTCTTCAATTGGCATTGTTTTATCGCCAAATGGTTGATAAATATCAGAAACAATGATACAAGAAATATCAAACGTTCCCCAAAATAGTCCAGGTTTGATTTTACGAGTTCTTAAAGGATTAATAAAACTTGATTCTGCATTATAAGCAAATTTCATAATAGATAATACTTCTTCAGCTATTGCTTCATTGTAATGATGCAAATGATTATTTTTTTCAAATGGCGTATGATCTGCCACTTCTTGTGGCGTCGTATTAATTACTAAATCAACACCCTCGTCATTAAGTATTTGCGTTATGCTCTCATAATAAAATTTAATAGATTGTCCATGTTGTAATAAAATCTCATGATAGTTATTGTCCACAATAATTTCAATACGATGCTTCATTAAATTAACAGCAATACTAAAATCATGTGATTTATCATGTAATAATCCTGTGGAAAAACCTTGAACATTAATATCTAACATGACATGTTCCCATTGAGGTTCTTGATATGCAGCCACTAATGTATATTTCCCTAAAATTTGCGCTAAATGGTGTAACGTATCTTTCTCTTGTTGCCATTGTTCAATTAACATACAACCACTCCTATTTATTCATATTTAATATTTATATACCCTTAGTCAATAGATATACTCTCATCAATGTTTATACAATTTAGGTTACAACAGCATTTCTATATAACCATTACGCGTCTAATGTACTCGATTTATCATAACCACCACTAGCAACTTTTCGTACACATACTATTGATAACCATTGGACTTCATCATGACAAAAAGTTACAACGACGCTTATTCAATCATCAAAAAAGCGATTTATCATTAACAATATGATTGTTAACAATAAATCGCAAATATTCAAAATTATCTAATGACTGCACCTTGTTCAACAAGTGCAGCTTCTATGTTATCATGTACCGCTGATACTTTTTCATCAGTTAACGTATTTTCAGGGTCTAAATAATTTAAGCGAATCGCAATTGATTTCTTACCTTCCTCTAAATGCTCACCTTGGTAAACATCAAATACTAACGTATCTTGTAATAATTTTCCACCGTACTGGTGAATGGTTGCTAATAAATCTCTTGCTGGAACATCTTGATCGACTTCTAAGGCGATATCTCTAGACATACCTGGATATCTTGGTATTGGTTGATAATTGATATAGCCAACTGAAACATTCATGATGTCATCATAATTTAATTCAAAAACATACGTACGTTTTAAATCATTTTCAGCTGCTAATGAAGGATGTAATTCTCCAATAAAACCAATCACTTTATCTTGTAATAAAATTTCAGCTGTGCGACCAGGATGTAGTCCTTCAATTGTTGCGCTACGATAATCAAATTGGATATTTAATTGTTCAGCTATGCGATCAACAATGCCTTTAGCTAAATAGAAATCAATACTTTCCTTTTTAGCTTGCCATTGATTAACTACATAGTCTCCAGTTAAAATACCACTTAAATATTCAACTTCGTCTGGTAACTGACCTGGCCCATTTCCGAAAAAGACATTACCTAATTCGAATAATTTTACATCTTTATTTTTACGTGCCACATTATATGCTGCCGCTTCAATTAAATGAGGTAATAAACTTTGACGTAAAGTTGCATGTGCCTCACTCATTGGCATTAATAAATCAATTGTTTCACGCTTTTCCATCGCAAAATTTGTGCTTTGTTCTTTTGAAACTAAAGAATACGTAATGGCTTGGTCTAAACCAGCACCTTCTAGTGTTTCTTTAACTGTTCTTGTTTTATATTGACGATCAGTTAAACCACCACTAGTTACTTTGTCAAAAATTGGTAATGTTGATGGAATGTTATCATATCCATAAATTCTTGCGACTTCTTCAATTAAATCTTCTTTAATAGTAATATCTTTACGTCTAGATGGTACTTGTACAGTAATGACTTCATTAGCTACTGTCGTTTCAAAACCTAATTGTTTAAAAATACTTATGATTTGTGATTGTGATAAATCAAAACCAATTGTACGATTTACTTTTTCTGCTGTAATGTCAATTGGTGTTATCAACGAACCTAAGTCACCTGCTGCTACTCTATCTTGTAATACTTCACCATCAGCATAAGTTTGTAATAAATAACATGCACGATCGACTGCCTCATCAACAAATTCTGTGGCAATACCTTTTTCGAAACGACTAGATGCTTCACTGCGAAGGTTTAGTCTTCGTGAAGTATGTCGTATAGAAACTGGATCAAATATAGCACCTTCAACAACAATATTAGTTGTTTGATTTTTAACTTCAGAGAAATCTCCACCCATCACACCTGCAAGTGCAATAGGACTTTGACCATTAGTAATGACAATATCATTGGATTGTAATTGACGTTGTTGATCATCTAATGTTGTCATCTCTTCTTTATCATGTGCTTGTCGTACAATAATGTGTTGAGAACCTATAGCATCTTGATCAAACATGTGCAATGGTTGTCCATATTCTAATAACACATAATTAGAAATATCTACGACGTTATTTATTGGACGTATTCCCGCTTTAATTAAACGGGCTTGCATCCAAATTGGTGATGGCTTAATGGTTACATTATGCACTACACGCGCACTATAATATGGTACTTTATCTTCATTTTCGATTGTCACTGACAATTCATCTGTAGTAGATTTAGAAATATTGTGTGTCTCAGTTGTTGGTTTCGTTATTGTTGTATCATATAACGCTGAAACTTCATAAGCAGTACCAATCATACTCAATGCATCTGCACGGTTTGGTGTTAAATCAAATTCCATGACTTGATCATCAAGATACAATGCTTGTAATGCATCAGTACCAGGTGTCATTGTGTCATTAAATACATAAATACCAGTTTCATACTCTTTTGGAACTAAATGACTTGAAATTCCAATTTCTTGTAAGGAACAAATCATACCTGATGACGCTTCGCCACGTAATTTAGCTTTTTTAATTTTAATACCACCAGGTAAACGACCACCTACTTTTGCAACAATAACATATTGTCCAGCATCAACATTAGGTGCACCACAAACGATTTGTACTGGTTCTTCTTCTCCAATATCAACTTGACAAATATTTAATTTATCTGCATTTGGATGTTGTTCTTTTGATATCACATAACCTACAACTAAATTTTTAATGTCTTGAGTGTAATCAATAATATCATCCACTTCAATACCTGTTCGTGTAATTCTCTCAGCTAAATCAGTAACTGAATCATTTACTGTTACATAATCTTTTAACCATTCATTAGATATCAACATTACAAATCACCTCTATCTTCAACTGCTTTAAACTGATCTAAAAATCTTACGTCATTAGTATAGAAATGACGTATGTCTTCAATGCCATATTTCAACATTGCAATACGATCTGGTCCCATACCAAAAGCAAAGCCTGAATATTCTTGGGAATCAAATCCAGCCATTTCAAGCACATTTGGATGCACCATACCAGCTCCTAATATTTCAATCCAGCCAGTATGTTTACAAACATTACATCCTTTACCTTTACATTTAAAACATGACACATCAACTTCAACAGAAGGTTCTGTAAATGGAAAATAACTTGGACGTAGTCTAATTTCACGATCGGCACCAAATAATTTTTTAGCTAATAACTCTAAAGTACCTTTTAAATCACTCATTTTAATATTTTTATCGACGACTAAACCCTCAATTTGTGTAAATTGATGACTATGTGTCGCATCATCTGAATCGCGACGATATACTTTCCCTGGACATATAATTTTCACTGGACCTTGTCCATGACGTTGTTCCATAGTACGTGCTTGAACTGGTGATGTATGTGTACGTAATAAAATCTCATCAGTAATGTAAAAAGAATCTTGCATGTCACGTGCTGGATGGGATTTAGGTAAATTTAACATTTCGAAATTATAGTGATCTTGTTCAACTTCATAACCTGTAACAATTTCATAACCTAAACCTAAGAATAAATCTTCTATTTCTTCAATCGTACGTGTTAATGGATGTTTAGAACCTATTTCTATGTGACGACTAGGTAAAGTGACATCTATCGTTTCTTCAGCCAATTGTTTGTTTAACTTTTCATTAGCCAGCATTTGTTGACGTTCATCCAACTCATTTTGAATCGTTTGACGTAATTCATTGACTTGTTGTCCAAATGCTGGTTTATCCTCATTAGGTAAATCTTTCATCAATTTCATTAACCCACTTACTGAACCTTTTTTACCTAAATATTTAACTTTGACGTCTTGTAATGCACGTTCATCATTTGCTTCGTTAATATCAACGAGTGCTTGTTGTTTTAAATCTGACATTTTTTGTTGTTCAGACATTAAATCGTCCTCCCTTGTTCTATATCGTTTTTTTAATTGTTGTTTAACGTTTAAAAAAATAAAAAGACTTTCATCCCTAGATATGGGACGAAAGTCTTTCCGTGGTACCACCCAAATTTATGCATACGCATACACTTGTACTATGTTGATAACGGATCATCATTCCGACTTAAATCTCTTTAAGTAACCAAAAAGGTGAAAAGATTAATAATAATTGGAATAATTTGCAGTCATGATTATTCTCCCTGAACAATTATTATATTTAATCCATGTCTTTTTATAGGTCATTATTAATTTGTATATCTTGAAAAATTAATAGTCGTTGTTAAACAATTATCTATCATTATATCTGATTCAGATACTAAGGGTCAACCTTTCAAATGATACAATAAAATACTACCTGCAATGGCTACATTTAAACTTTCAGCTTGACCATAAATTGGAATAATCAAATTTTGGGTAGTTTGTTGCAATAAATCTGGATTAACACCTTCGCCTTCATTGCCAAGTAATAATGCAAATGACTCACTGGACTGAACTTCTTTAAAAGGTATCGACTGTTCTAAAGCAGTTCCATAAACAGGACCATTAAACTTCTGTATAAAACTAGATAATTCATCGATTATGACTGGTACATGAAAGACACTACCTTGACTAGCTCTTAGAACTTTATCTTGATATGGATCTGTTGTGCCTTTTTCCATGATTACAGCATCTATACCAGCAGCATCAGCTGTTCTAATTAATGTACCTAAATTACCTGGATCTTGTATACGATCTATTAAAAGTACTTGCTTAGCTTGAGTAACGTCATATTGCGGCTTTTCAATAATGGCAAAAAAGCCTTGTGGTGTAACCGTACCTGATAAAGATTCAGCAACTTTCATATTTATTTCATATGTTTCTTGAGCATAATCAATCATTTGCTGATCTAATCGTGATGGTTCAATAGCAAATAATTGCTTGATGTTAATATCACTTTTAACTGCTTCTTCTACTAAATGTATACCTTCGATTAGTGCAAGACCTGTTTTATCTCTTTCACGTTTCTTTTTTAGCTTATTCGCTTGTTTAATTTTAGAGTTTTGTGCTGAAGTGATTTGTTCCAAAAGGGATACCTCGCTTTATATTTATAAGTCATTTTTATTATCAGTCTTTATATATTTATACTTCACTCAATACTTAATTATTAACAACATAACTTTATAAATAAGTAACTATTGACAAGTATACAATAAACACATTACTACTCACTAGTGCGAATATATAGGCTTATGATATTTTAAAAAGAATGACTTCATATGTAGATTTTTTAATATTTCTTCTGTATTAGCTTAAGATAGTATTTCAACAAAATGGTTGTCGATGTTTAATAGTTCATCTCCTAACACTAGGAAACTTTTCAATTAATGGCAAAATACACAAGTACTCGTCATGAGACTATGACAAAATACATTTTATACTTCATATAATGATTTCGTAGTATCCATCTAAAATATTAAACAATGGCAAAATAACCTTTCCTTAGTCCAGTCAATATTGTAAGGTGGGATTATGATATGAAATTTCTGACCTGCTCCCTTTAGATTAATATATAAGGCGTGCATAACTACTAAAGATTATTTATTTAACTAGCTTTTAATGTGAAAATTGAAGTACAAGCCTAACAGAACTATCAGTCCAATTTATTATAGAGCTAAAATTTTTTAAAAGTCCAAACAATTATAGAGTCTTAATTAATAGCACCAGAAAACAAAATGGGAGTGGGACAGAAATAAATTTTATATAAAATTTATTTCGTAGTCCCACCCCGGCAAGACTGACTAGGTTTTCAAAATGGTGATTTATCACCATTTTGAAAACCAGAAAGTTACTGCCAAATGCTTAAATTTAAGTGTAAAATACATTTTGTCTCAGGCTCATAAAAATGTTATACATCAGTCCAATTTGACAGAGAATATAATTATAGAACTACAAAAAACCCTGATTGAAATTATTATTTCAATCAGGATTTATATATGAGTATCTAATTATTTAGAAACTACTTCTTCACCATTGTAAGAACCACAGTTTTTACATACGCGGTGAGATAATTTGTATTCGCCACAACTTGGGCATTCAGTCATACCTGGAACTGAGATTTTGAAGTGAGTACGACGTTTGTTTTTTCTAGTTTTAGAAGTTCTTCTTTTTGGTACTGCCATGATATATCCTCCTTAAATTATAAACGAATAATAATTAATGTTTGTTTAATTAACAACATTATATCATTAACTAAACTACTTATTGCTCTTTATCATATAATTGTTGTAATTTCTGAAGCCTTGGATCAACTTGTTGTTCTGTTGAATCACTCTCTTCTTGCTCTTTAGCAAGTTGTGCTAATTGATCTTCATCAATGACTTCCCAACCGTTACCTTCTGTCAACATTTGATTGCTTTGTTCAGAATAAGCTCTCATTGGTTTCTCAATAATTACAATATCCTCAACAATATCTTTCAAATCAACTGTACCATTTGTGACCTCGTGATAATGTTCATCGACATCATCTTCATCAATGTATTGATTATAACCTTCTAAATCAAACACTTCTGTTGTATTAACATCTAATGGTACTTCAACAGGTACTAAAGTACGTGCACAAGGCATCGTATAGGTACCAGTAATATGCATATCTGCAATAACTTCAGTCGATTTAATTGTTAACTGACCTTGAACAGTAATTGGAGATAAATCAATTAATCCAAGTGATTCTTTTAAATTGTCAAAACTTACCGTTTGATTAAATTCAAAAGGCTTACCTTGATATTTTCTTAATTGCGTAATTGACCATTTCATATGGCTTCACCTCTAACAAGCACAAAATTTATTTTAACTTTCTAATCACAAGTTGTCAAGATTTTTTCTTAACATATGTTCATCTGTTACAATAATAATAATGAATACTGAAAGGAAGAAATGCAAATGAAAAGCGTTGGCTTAATAACAGAATATAATCCCTTTCATAATGGGCATCAACATCACATCAAGCAATCTAAAACAATTTCACAAGCTGACGTTACAGTTGCTATCATGAGCGGTAACTTTGTTATGCGTGGTGAACCTGCTATCTATAACAAATTTACACGCGCAACCATGGCTTTATCGAGTGTAGATTTAGTCGTTGAATTGCCGCTAATAGCTAGTCTTTCTTCAAGTGATTATTTTGCACAACTTGCGGTAAAAGTAGCTGACTACTTGGATATTGATTGCATCGTTTTCGGTAGCGAAAGTGGCAACATTGAATTATTAAAAGAATTATCTCAACAAATTATTTTGATTGAGCAATCAGATGACTTTAACATTAAACTGAAAGAAGGAAAAAGTTATCCTCGTATTATTAGTGAACTATTGAATCATCATCCAGAGCTACAATCGCCAAACAATATGTTAGGTTTAAGTTATCTTAAAGCAATCAAACAACTAGCACCACATATAGCAGCACAAACTGTGTCACGTCAACAAAGTTCTCACCATGACGTTAATATACAACACAATTATTTTGCTAGTGGAACATCCATTAGGAAATCATTATTTAACAATAATGGTGAATGGAAAAATGTGGTACCAACAAATATCCAATATTTATATCAACAACCACATATGAATGCTAATGATGTTTTTAACTATTTACAATATCAAATTGAAGTAAGTGAGCAAAGTGATTTAACATCTATTTATACTATGTCTGAAGGCTTGGAAAACCGCTTAAAATCTAAAATAAAAAACGCTACAAATTTGAATCATTATGTTGATTTATTAAAAACAAAGCGCTATACCTATACTCATATCCAACGATTACTAATGAACGTACTACTAAATATAAAGCAACAAGACGTATCAACTCACATCAATGGTGTCAGAATTTTAGCAATGAACGAACAAGGTAGAGCCTATTTAAAATTATTAAAATCAAAATTTCCCGAAAGAGTCTTTGCTACAAACACCAATAAAAGTAACAGACATCTATTTAAAAACGAAATAAAAAGTACAACAATTTATAACTTAATCAGTGGTCAAACACAACATGATTTCAATACACCCGTTATTCAAAAGTTATAACATTGAATAATAATTAAAACATTATCAACTTTTCTATTACATTATAAAACCTAATGTCTTGAACGATTCACCAAGACATTAGGTTTTCAATTATTTAAATTTTTCTTTTAAAGCTTTTTCAACATTAGGTGGTACAAACTCTGAAATGTCTGCACGATATGCAGCCACTTCTTTAACAATACTTGAACTTATAAATGAGTAATTCGTACTTGTCATCATATACATCGTCTCTATTTCATTATTTAACTTTTTATTCATTGACGTTAAGCGTAATTCATATTCAAAATCACTTACAGCTCTTAAGCCACGAATAATTGTTTTTGCCCCTACTTGTTCACAATAATCTACTAATAAACCACTAAACTGATGGACTTGAACATTTGGCAAATGTGATACAGATTGAGCAATTAAATCCATACGTTCTTCTAAGCTGAACGTACCTTCTTTTTTACTATTTTTTAAAACACAAACATGAATTTCATCAAAACGATCTGTACTTCTTTCGATAATATCTAAATGACCATATGTAATAGGGTCAAAACTTCCTGGTATGACCGCAATTGTATGTTTCATACTATTCTCCTTTTTCTAGTAACAAAGTATCTGTCAATCCATAATGGTACCTTTTAATTAACTTAAATGGTTGATATTTAATATCTTCATGATTACTAAATTCACAAACGATGATACCATTTTCTTTTAATAAATTAAACTGTGAGATTTGTTCCAATGCTTTATCAATTAATCCTTTATTGTAAGGTGGGTCTAGAAAAATAATATCAAACTGAATTTCTCTTTTAGCTAATGCTTTTAATGCTCTATCTGCGTTATTTTTATAAACTTCTGCTTGTGGCATTAAGTCGAGTTGTTTTAAATTTGCTTTAATCACTTGTACAGCCTTAAAATTTTGATCAACAAAGATAACCTTATCCATGCCACGAGATAATGCTTCAATGCCTAGTGCACCACTTCCGGCAAAAAGATCTAATCCTAACCCATCGATGTCAAACAAACTATTAAAGATACCTTCTTTTACTTTGTCCATTGTCGGTCTAGTATTACGCCCTTCAAGACTTTCCAAAGCTTTGCTTTTATGTTTACCTGCAATCACTCTCATATGATTAACACTTCCAATTCATTTACTAATTTTATATAATTTATTGAGAAAAAGGAGATTGATATAACTATGAAACAGACATTTATTACACTTGGAGAAGGATTAACAGATTTATTCGAATTCATGACATTAATTGAATATAATCACCAACGAATTGATAAAATTGTTTACTTCCATTCACCACAATCACCAAAAGCATTATCATCTGTATCAATCATTATGCAACCGACTTCTGGCAATCATTTTCAAGCGTTTTATACGATGATTAATGCACTTAAATATCCCTATCCACAAAGCAATCAAAAATTCGACATGATAAATAAAACTGCAGCACAATATCATATTCCAGTATTTGGTATCGATGTTCAACCGCCGGAAGCATTTCATGACTTGCAATTATATTATAACTATTTAACTAGTGTCTTAAGACTACAAAAATGGATACCAGAACTTCAATAATAAATTATAAAACTTCATGTTTTTCTTTATCATAATATTTCTTTAAATATTTATATGGTGAACCATCAATATGTTTTACATATTTTAATTGCATTAACTTATTGACAATGTAATCAACATCTTCTTCATTAACATACATTACAACAAATTTTCGATCTTTATTTGAATGGACTATATGCCCATATTTACGAATTTGTCTTTCGTGTTTCATATGTTTTAAATATATAATAATACTTGTTCTCGGAACTAAATTCATAATATTATCACTCCATTATTATTCAGGATTAATCATATCACGACTTTATCAATTTTAAAATATTTAGCTGATGCAACGTCAATGATGATGATAATTAACTTCTAGTAAGTCAGCGCTTAATTATACTATTTCTATTTTGAATTATTAATATTTCAATACCATATCATTGTTTAAATTTCACAATGTTTGTTAAGCTAATGATTCAAATTAAGGAGGAACACGATATGAAGAAATTAAATAGATTTGTCCTAAATACATCAATACTTACTGCTGGATTATTAAGTTCTTTACTAATTGTAAAGCAACGCCAAACAACACAACATAAACAAACAATTCCAGCATTTTTCAATAGTCAAGCACCATATATTTTGGCTCATCGTGGTGGTATGGCTTTAAAACCTGAACAAACAAAACTAGCATTTGATAATGCTATAAAGTTTGGTGTTGATGGGTTCGAAACTGATGTTAGATTAACAAAAGATCAACAATTAATTGTCTTTCATGATGCAACTGTAGATAGAACAACTAATGGTTCTGGCAAAGTGAGTGAGCATACATTAGCTGAATTAAAAAAATTAGATGCAGGATACCATTTTAAAGATATTAATGGTACAACACCATACAGAGGACACAAAGATGCATCTATTTTAACTTTTGATGAATTACTACAAATGTATCCTAATATGTATATCAATGTAGATTTAAAAGATGCTCCAGATTCATTTGAAGGTAGCATTGCGCCACAAATCATGTTTGATATTATCACAAGTAATCATGCACAAGATCGCGTTTTAGTAACTAGTTTTTATCGACAACAAATAACACGTTTCAATAATATAGCAAACGGTCGTATTGCTATAGGTGCAAGTCAACAAGAAGTTACAGAAGCCTTTTTAAAATATCATTTATTCCTTGGGAAGTCATATCTTCCTCAAGCTAATACTTTCCAAATGCCAACATCATTTAATGGTATAAATTTAACTTCTAGACGCTTTATAAATTGGTTGAATGACTTAAACATTGTACCAGGATTTTATGGCGTAAATAGTGTAGATTTAATGAAAGATTTATATCATAAAGGTGTACATACCTTAGTTACTGATCGTCCAGATTTAGCTCAACAATTTAAATCAACGCTAGGAGTTAAACAGAAATAATTTAGTAAAGATTTATTTTAGAGACACACATTCTCTAGACTAACTATGAATATAAGACAATGAGTTAACAACATTTTTATACTAGAAAGCTATTAACAATTGATTAATTTTAAGTGTAAAATGCTTGTTGTCTTATTCTAATTTATTAAAGTTACTATTTACTAGATTTATAAAAAAGAGGTAATCCAAATTAACGGATTACCTCTTTTTTAAGTTGTATATCTATTACAATGAACAATTACATGATCCACCAGTCGCACAACCATGATGAGTAGTTTGAAAAAATGGATTGCCCGCTTCTATTTTTACATTTTCAGAAACTGCTACTGCAATTTTAGAAACTACTTCATCTATAAGTTGTTGTAACTCTACTTCTTTTGATTTATGATTCATAACCACTTCAAGCATTTCATACGCTCGCTTACGTTGTCTTGTTTCCATCATAACTTGTTTATAATCTGGATGATACTTCCCAAATCTTTGTACTTCATCGTATTTTTCCTTAGATTTCAAAAAAGCTTGATATAATAAATGTGCTTCATCATCATTCGCCAATTGTTGCTCTGCTTGTTTAAATTGAAAATACGTTTCGGATTGGACAATCATATCCGCTAATTCGTCTATATCATCTAAAATGTCCAATGATGCACTAGTTATCATATATATCCCTCATTTTATTATTTTTGCAAAAAGATTAACGAATAGTAATCTCTCATCACTTCTCCACCCATTTCATCATACTTAGAATTTAAAAGTCGTGATCGATGAATATCTGAATTCATCCAACTATGAATCAATGTCGGTACGTCATTAAAGTCATAGCCTACATTTTGAGCAGTAGACTTATAACTTATACTATTTTTATCCAATTGACCTTTTAAAGCATCTTCAGTAAACTCCACGCTATCATTACCACTTGAAGTTGCTTCGTATAAGTTATTTGACGCTATATGCGCTAAATCACTATTTACTTTTAAAGGATGTAATCCTTTAAGTTTTCTCATCTCATTCGTTACTTCATACAATGAAATGAGTTGATTAGGACTTTGTCCAACTGGTTGTTCAATTTTTCTATCATCACTATCCAAGGAATTATTATTTAATTGGTATGGTTGAATTTCTGCTAACATCTCTTTAGTTAAAAATCTAACACTTAATATTTCTTTTGACTGTTGGTCTGCATAAACTTGTGCATAAATATCTCCATATTTAATTAACATCTGAGTTTTTATGTCTTCATCTGATAATTCAAATTCATATTTCTTGCCGTTAACCGTAAATGTTGGTTCAGGGTTTATACTCGTATTATTAAATACTTTCCCCAAATGTTCACCGATTTTTAGCGGACTTACGTCAACAGATTTGCCAGTTGCATATACTGACTCAATTTTTTTATCTTTAGTTGTAACAATATAATATTTATTTTCATCTTTGAAAATATAATTTTTATAGTCTTCTTTATATGGATAAACACGTTCTGCTTGTCCATATTTTTTAGTTAAAATATTAATGTTTCTACCCAACCATGTACCAACACCCTTTTTAGGTTTCGGATTTTCTGCATGGTTATTCATTTTGTATTTATCACTTTTTGTTATTTTAGTATTTTTATTAGGATTCTCTAAAACATCAAATTTCAGTTTTGGTGAATAAAATAAATATATTAAAAAGCCTATTAAAAATAGCACTCCAATAACTCTAATTACTAATTTTTTCATCAGCCAACCACCTAAAAATAATTATTACTATTGTAAAAAACAATACAGAAATAAGCAACCACTCGAGTAATTCTATGTAGATTACATCACATTGAATCTCGTCATTAATTGTTGATTGAGTTAGATTATAGTATAGAGAATTTCCAGTTGAAATACTAACAATCATACTTAAACTATGATCATATAATAAAATTGTAAATATTAATAAAACAAAGGTTAAAATTCTCTGATTAAAATTTTTCTGCTTTGAGTCCCTATGCAGTTGCACTTATAGACAATTGTTAGCCTTGAAATTTTTCTATAACTGCTATCACCCATCACGTCAATAGCGACTAGTAGAGCCTGGGACATAAAACATTTATACTTAATATCAAGCATTTGGCAGTAACTGTCTAATTTGTAAAATGTTGATTTATCAACGTGTTACAAACCTAGTCAGTTTTGCCGGGGTGGAAGGGACCCAACACAAAAAAAACTGGTTAGTCAGTTTTTTCAGACAATGAAGGGACCCGTCATAGAAAAATTTTATAACTAAAATTTTTTCTTTTATGTGCAAGACGGGCATAGTTGGGCAAGGGACCCGTCATCAAAAATTCATGTGTGGATTTTACATTAATGTGCAAGACGGGCATCTACGAAATAATTTGTTTTGAAATAATTATTTCTGTCTCACTACCTATAAACAGTTACTGCCAAGCGCAACCAATACTTTATATAACCATGCAATTAAAAAAACTGATAAAACACATTATGTTCTACCAGTTTCTTATCTCATTCAATTATTAAATTAATGACCAAATGTTGCTTTTAGTAATGATGTCGTTTCTCCACCTGGATATAGCACAAATAATAATGTATAAACTGTTACACCAGTAATAGCTGTTAAAAACCAAATGATTGAAGCAAATGGTCCAACTTTACGGTGAATATTAAATTTATCTTTAAATGCAGTAACAATTTGTATAATACCTAATATTCCGCCTAAAGTCGCTAAATTAATATGGAAAATTAAGAAAAACGTATAATATTTTTTTATACTTTCAGGTCCACCAAAAGCAGTATTACCTATAAAAATAGTTCTACTCATATAAATAACAAAAAAAGTTGTAGCAAATACTGCAGCTGCTAACATCACTTTTTTATGCTTTTCGATATCGCCTTTCCAAATCAATCTCCAACCAATCGCAATTAAAATGGCACTTATTACGATACATGAAGTACTAATTGTTGGTAAAATTGGAACGCCCATATTTTTCATCCTAACCTAATTTAATCTAAATCATATTAATTAGTGAAACGATAACAACTAAAACGAAAAATACTACTAAATAATTTAGTGAATATATAAACATTTTTGTTGCCCATTTCTCTTGAATTGAATCTTTTTTGAAAGTTGTTAAACCTAATGCAAGCCATCCAAGATTTAATAATGTAGCTAACACTACAAATGTTATTCCTAAGCTAGATAACATAAGTGGTAATGGTAATAAAATAATTAACCATATAAACATACTGACACGCGTACGTTTAAATCCTTTAACGGATGGTAACATTGGAATATTGGCTAATGAATATTCATCTTTACGTTTAATTGCTAAAGCATAAAAATGAATAGGTTGCCAACAAAATATAACTAAAAACAAAGCAATTGCTTCTATACTCATAGATCCTTCAATAGCAACCCAACCAATTAATGGTGGTACAGCTCCAGGGAAACTACCTACAACAGTGTTCCAAGTTGTATGTCTCTTAGACCAAATAGAATAAAAAGAGACATATCCTACTATGCCTGCAAGGCCTAATACACCTGTTGGAATATTTAATAGGAATAAATTAATTTCACCTACTAACATCATTCCGAAACTCAATAACAATAAATTTTTATTTGAAATTCTATCATTAACTGTAGGTCTATTTTGCTTACTTGGCATAATTTGATCAATATCTTGATCATAATAATTATTTAATGCACAAGCACCACCCATAATTAATGTAGAGCCTATAAGCATCAGTATAATTTGAGGTATCGATGATAGGAAGGAATGACCTGTCATTACAACCGCAAGCCATGCACCTGCAAATGCTGGAATCAAGTTACCTTGAACAAGTCCCATTTTAATAATTTGTTGTAATTCTTTGAAGTTTACTCTGCTTTCATCTTGTGACAAAGTGTGCTCTTTACTCATTTTCCCCCTCCTTAAATTTATCCATATAATAATATGATATATCAATTTGCATAAAATTAACAGGTTTAATAAAATTAAATTGTGACATCTTTACGACATTATAAAATGTCAATTTTGTGACACAATTATGTCTTAAATAATTGTTATACTGTATGTGTTAGAAAATAAATATTAAAAATGATGCATCCGTGTGAAAATATGTATGTCATATTTTTAGATGCGTTTTTTTATTGTGGGGTGTATAAAAGTGTTTAGCAAAAAGAATTTAAAATGGCTTGGCGTCCTAGCAACATTAATGATGACGTTCGTGCAACTAGGTGGAGCTTTAGTTACCAAAACTGGCTCAGAAGATGGTTGTGGATCATCTTGGCCATTATGCCATGGTGCGCTAGTTCCAGACTTCATGCCTATTTCTACAATAATTGAATTAAGTCACAGGGCTGTATCGGGCTTATCATTAATTATTGTACTTTGGCTAGTTATAACTGCTTGGAAAAATATAGGATATATAAAAGAAATTAAACCATTATCTATCATTAGTGTTGGCTTTTTATTAATTCAAGCATTGGTAGGAGCTGCAGCTGTAATTTGGCAACAAAATAGTTACGTTCTTGCGCTTCATTTTGGTATTTCTTTAATTAGTTTTTCATCAGTATTCTTAATTACTTTAATTATTTTCTCAGTGGATCAAAAATATGAAGCTGATGTACTAATTATCAAAAAACCACTACGTCGCTTAACTTGGATTATGGCAATCATAACATATTGTGGCGTTTATACAGGTGCGTTAGTTAGACATGCGCACGCTAGTTTGGCTTATGGTGGATTTCCACTACCGTTTAGTGATTTATTACCGCATACTGAACAAGACTGGGTTCAATTAACTCATAGAGCTATGGCTTTAATTGTCTTTACGATTATTTTAATTACTTACATTCACGCTATTAAAAATTATCCAAATAATCGTACCGTTAGATATGGTTATACAGCGGCATTTATTTTAGTTATACTACAAGCTGTTACAGGTGCCCTATCAATCATGACTGGCGTAAACTTAATAGTTGCTTTATTCCATGCCCTGTTTATAACTTATTTATTTGGTATGATGGCATACTTTATTATGTTAATATTACGTACTAAACGTGCTTTAAAAGCTAAAAATTAATAACATTACAATAAACACCCTAACAATGACTGACTTAAGTCATTGTTAGGGTGCTTGTTTATATACAATATTTGTGATGTTTCATTATTGTTGTGTTTCTATTTCAATAAGTAAATCTCCAGTAGCAATAGTATCACCATTAACCACAGTTATTTGTTTAATGACACCATCAAATGGTGCTTGAACCGTTGTTTCCATTTTCATCGCTTCGGTAATTAACAATGGTTGATTAGCTTTAACTTCATCACCCACAGCAACTTTTACCTCAGTTACTGATCCAGGCATTTGAGCTCCTATGTGATTTGGATTTGACTTATCAGCTTTCGGCTTAACATGTGCGTTAGTTTTCACATTGTCATCTTTAATATAAATTCTACGTGCTTGACCATTCATAGCATAGTAAATTGTTCTATTACCATTTTCATCAGGCTCGCTAATTGTTTCTAATTTAATTATTAAACGCTTACCAGTATCAATTTCAATTTCAACTGTTTCACCATTTCTCATACCAAAGAAGAATGTTGGTGTATCGAGTAATGATAAATCTCCATATTGCTCTTTGGTTTGAACATATTGTTCGTATACTTTTGGATATAATACATAACTAATAACATCTTGTTCAGTAACGTCATCTTGTTGTTGTGCCAATTGATTTCTGACTTCATCAAAATTAACAGGTTCCAAATATTCACCTGGTCTTTCAGTTAAAGCACTTTGCCCTTTTAAAATTACATCTTGCAGTTCTTTATTAAAACCATTAACAGGTTGTCCAATTTCACCTTTAAAAAATGATACTACTGACTCAGGAAAATCTAATTTATAACCATTAGAAATAACAGATTGTTCATCTAAATCGTTTTGAACCATATATAATGCCATATCTCCTACAACTTTAGATGATGGCGTCACTTTTACGAGATCACCAAATAAGAAATTAACCCGACGATACATATCTTTAACTTCATCAAAGCGTTCTCCAAGTCCTAAACTTTTCGCTTGTTGACTTAAATTAGAATATTGTCCACCTGGCATTTCATGTTGATAAATTGATGTATTAGGAGATTTAATATCACTTTCAAAATCAGAATAATATGAACGTACAGTTGACCAATACTGACTCAACGTTTCTAATCCATCAATATCTGTTCTCAAGTTACGTGAGAAGCCATTTAATGCATAATATAAAGAGTTCGCACTAGGTTGACTAGTCAAACCACTCATTGAAGCTACTGCAGTATCAATAATATCGACACCAGCATCTATCGCTTGTTTGTAAGTTAATAAGCCATTACCACTCGTATCATGTGTATGCAAATGAATTGGTAAATCGACAGCTTCTTTTAATTCTCCTATTAATTCATAGGCTGCTTTAGGCTTCAATAGTCCTGCCATATCTTTGATTGCTAAAATATGGAAACCTTCTCTTTCTAATTCTTTGGCTAATTTCACATAGTATTCTAATGTATAAACGTTAGAACGCTCTGGGTTTAAAATATCACCTGTATAACAAATAGCTCCTTCAGAAATTTTTCCTGCATGTTGTACCGCTTCATTTGCTACTTTCATTTGATCGACCCAATTTAATGAATCAAATATTCTAAAGACGTCAATGCCTGCTTTGGCACTTTCTGCAACAAATTTATGAATCACATTATCTGGATAATTTTTGTAACCAACAGCATTGGACGCTCTTAGCAACATTTGGAACAATACATTTGGTACTGCTTTACGTAAGCGTTCTAAACGTTCCCATGGATTTTCTTTAAGGAAGTTATAAGCAACATCAAATGTCGCACCACCCCACATTTCAAGTGAAAAACCATCTCTAAAAACTTCGGCAGTTTCTGAAGCAATATTCATCATATCTTTAGTTCTTACTCTGGTTGCTAATAAGGATTGATGTGCATCTCTAAATGTTGTATCTGTAATCAAGACATCATCTTGTTGTTTGACCCAATCTGCAACACCTTTAGGCCCTACTTGATCTAATAATTGCTTAGTACCTGACAGAGAAGCAATTCTATTATGGGATACTTTAGGAATTCTTGTTGACTCGTACTCGGGTTTAGGTCGTTGTTGAACATTTGGAAAACCATTAATTGTAACATTTCCGATATACTCTAAAGTTTTAGTACCTCTATCTAATGTTGGCTTGATGTCAAATAGTTCCGGTGTCTCTTCAATAAATTTAGTTGTATAATCTCCACTTGTGAATTTGTTATTTTTCATAACATTAATTAAAAATGGGATATTTGTTTTAACCCCACGAATTCTCATTTCTCTTAATGAACGTACCATTTTTTCTTCGGCTTGTTTAAATGAAATCGCATGGGTAGATAATTTAACTAGCAATGAATCATAGTACGGTGATATTTCAGCACCTTGGAAACCATCACCTGCATCCAAACGTACACCAAATCCACCACTAGATCGATAAGCAATAATTGTTCCTGTATCTGGCATAAAATCATTTAGAGGATCTTCTGTAGTAATACGACACTGGATAGCATAACCTAACGTTTGAATATCTTGTTGTTGCGGCATGTTTATCATATCTCCAAATAAACTTGCACCATCAGCCACTAAAATTTGTGTTTTTACTATATCAATACCTGTTATCATTTCTGTAATCGTATGCTCAACTTGAACTCTTGGGTTTACTTCAATGAAGAAGAATTCATTACCAGAAACTAAAAATTCAACCGTTCCCGCATTAACATATTTAATATTTTCCATTAATTGTAGTGCAGCATTACAAATACGTTGTCTTAAATCTTCTGTTAAACCAACAGAAGGTGCCACTTCCACAACTTTTTGATGTCTACGTTGTACGGAGCAATCACGTTCATATAAATGTACAATGTTACCGAATTCATCACCAATAACTTGAACTTCAATATGTTTAGGGTTATCAATGTATCTTTCTATATATACTTCACTGTTACCAAATGACTTTTCAGCTTCAGATTTAGCACGATGGAAAGCATCTTCTAATTCGCTAGCTTGGCGTACAATTCTCATACCTTTACCGCCACCACCGCTAGTAGCTTTAATCATTAATGGATATCCCGCTTCTTCAGCAAATTCTTTGGCTAATTCATATGAACTAATTGGTCCATCTGTGCCAGGTATAACCGGTAAATTCGCTTTAATTGCAGTAGTACGTGCTTTGACTTTATCTCCAAACATATCTAAATGTTCTAGGTGTGGTCCTATAAATTTTATTCCCTCTTCTTGACATCGACGTGCAAACTGTTCATTCTCACTTAAAAAACCATAGCCAGGATGAATCGCATCAACATGAGCTCGTTTTGCTACATCTATAATACGTTCAATATTTAAATAACTTTCAGCTGGTCCTAAATCACTGCCTACTAAATAAGATTCATCAGCTTTATATCTGTGTAATGAACTTTTATCTTCGTTTGAATAAATTGCAACCGTACTAATGTCTAACTCTGCTGCTGCTCTAAAAATTCGAATTGCAATTTCTCCACGGTTAGCAACAAGTAACTTTTTTATATGTTTCAATAGCGATACACTCCTTAAACTATTAGAATTTTCTAACTAATTAGATAATAAAATTTTATCCTAATGTTCAAAATTTTGCTATAGATATACTAAATTTATCAATTAAGCTAATTGAATGATAAATTGAAATTAAAAAAATACCATAAAAATCACATAAAGTTATCAATAACAATAACTTAATCTTATCATCAGTGTTTAAACTTTTCTAGTATCTGCATTTATTTTAGTAATAATATTTAGTTATTAAATCATAGTAATATATTAAGTAACAGTAATGTTGTTAGCAAAATAAAGAATTAATGTTAATAAATAATTAAGGTTCTCTATTTTTTAGGACTGGTAAATAAAAAGTGAATAATTTAAAATATAAATTATTTTGAAGCTGAGACTCCTGAGGGACCGGGCCCCAACATAGAAAAATTCTATAAATAGAATTTTTACTATAACGTGCAAGTTGGGGTGCGAGGCTTAAAAAAATAATTATGTATCAGCCTTATTTGGGAGAGAACCATAATTTAAGTGAGTTCCTTTAATCATGACATTAAACTTATATATTGTGATAAGAGTATTATAAGATTGATTAACAACATATGTATACCACAATCACTTTAATTCAACTAATATAAACTAACTCCCTTCAAAGTAGTCATGTCACAAAGTTTACTTTGAAAGGAGTTATTTCTTAATATGATGTAGTTATTAATTATATCGTCGCTTGATATCTATTTTCTTTTGTTGTTTCTTTCTATGTTGATCAATTTTAATTTGTTTACCAACAATGAGTAATAGTCCTAAGGCGATACTTAAACTAATAATTGATGAACCACCATAACTAATAAATGGTAATGGTACACCTGTCAATGGTATTGTTGCTGATATACCACCTAAATTAACGAACGTTTGGCTACCGATATATGCAGCTATACCTACACAAACTAATTTATAAAAATATGAAGTTGTTTTAGTCGCAAATTGAAATGCTCGATAAACAATAAAGAATTCTAAACATATCACTAATAAGCCACCAATTAAACCTAATTCTTCACAAATAACTGCGAAAATAAAATCAGTATGAGGTTCAGGCAAATAACCTAATTTTAAAATACTGTTGCCTAATCCTCTACCAAAGATTCCACCATTACCAATAGCTAATAAAGAGTTAGAGATATGATAACCTGTACCAGATTCATACTGGAATGGGTTTGTTAAAATACTAAAACGAGCTGTTAAATACGTTGGTAAGAATCCACCTAGTAACGCAATAATAAATACTACTAAAAACGCTAAAATTGTTGGAATGCCATATCTTAATACTTTAGAGACGCCTATTCCTGAATACAAAATAATAGAAAATAAAATAATTAAAATTAGTAACGTTTGACCTACGTCTTTTTGTAAGAGTACTAAGAAAGTACACATCATAATTAATAGAAACGGTCTAAGTATTAAGTTGAAATTATTTTGAACTCTAGGCATTTTCTTATTAATCATAAATGGTAAGTATAAAATAATAGCAATTTTTAATAGTTCTGATGCTTGCAAGTTCATAAAGCCTAAATTAATCCAACTTTTAGAACCATTGATGTCTTTACCTACTATTAAAGTCGCCAATAACAATGCAATGATGCCTAACATCATCCATTTCTGAACATTAACATTACTTAATAACTTGACGTTCATTAAAAATGCCATAAAAAAGACAATCATAAAGCTGATAATGACATAGGCTAGTTGTCGATTATAAAAGTATGTTCCTGCTACTTCGACACCGCCAGTTAATGTACCTTTCGTTGCTGGTACCATACTCGCACTATATACCATGACTAAACCTATTAAGCATAAAACAATATATGTAACTAACAATGGGTAATCGATAAATTTTGATGTTTTACCAATATACCTTAAAATTCCTCTTAAATTCTTCATAAAAAGTCATCCAATTCTACAATTTGTATGATAATGTTGTTATTTTTAAAATATGTAAAAAATCTCTGCTATTAATTATATACATTTACCTACTGTTATCACAAATATAATATGATAAATTTAGGCATATTTTTATTTATATCATGTTGTAAAAATATATCTTAACCTAACAAAAGTGACTGTTATATCATCAATATATGATATCGCAGTCACTTTTTAACTAGTAATATTATTTCAACGACAATAATTGTTAATATCCCGTAATATGTATGTCGTCGTTATTAAAAATAATTTATTATAAAAGACATTAAACGTTTGTAAATGCTTCGTGTAATTTTGAAAGTTCTTTTTCAAGACGTAACATAATTTTTTTACCATCTTCTCTATCAACTAAGCCTAATTTCACTGCAAAATCAACTTCTTTTTGAAGACCAAACATTTGTGTATCTAAAACTTCTTCATACAAAGGGCATGAAGGTAAAGTTAAATTGTCCATTTGAACCTTAATTAATTGTAAAATTTCATTTGCATCATTTGTTAATTGATCTAATGCTACATTATTCATAGTAGATTGTTTCGTCATGACACGCTCCCCCTCTAATCATTATCTCTTATCTTACTAAAATTCTATCTTACTAAATATTAAAAAGCAAGTAGATTTAAAATGAGACATGACTATTTTATGTTAAAATAACCATAGATTATATTATAGGGAGTGGGACAATGATACAAATAAAAGGAGCTGTAAAGTTCCCTATCACTTTAGATAGTACAACATGGATATTTGATGATAGAAAAGTTCGCATCGAAGACCTTGAAAAGGGTGTTTTTGACGGTTCTAAGCCAGTTGATTTCGATAATAATCATGAATGGAATCGAGCGATTTTAGAAGGTCAAACTAATCCACCAACGCTAAACTCAGAAATTAAATATAGAAAACGTTCTGTGTTAGAAGATTCATTTGTTATCAATATGGCACCATTTTTTACACATTCTGAACCACATATTGATGCTAAAGTTATTCGTCTATCTAATGACAAAGAGCATATTGATATTCCAATTGATTTGCTACCATATTTATTTTTCCAATTTGCTAAAGACGGCAAACGTTTATATAGCGACAATGCTGTTGATAGTTTTATTTATAACCAAGAGGACGGTTATTCAAATCAATTTAAATACGTCACTCAAATTGAGGTGATTTAAGTTGAGACAAGTTCAATGTATCATTTGTGATACTAAAGTATACATAGATGAACAAACTGTTGAAGCTAAACGTCTTAAAAATAATCCAATAAGAACTTTTATGTGTGATGATTGTAAGAGTCGTCTAGACACACCTAAGCAACGTCGACAACACAATCACATAGATTAAAAAAACTGAGCTAACCTACGTTAATAGATTAGCTCAGTTTTTAATTATCTTATTCGTTATCTTGTAGCATTTGTTTAATACGTTTTGCTTCTTTTTCACGAACACTCTTATTTAAGATCGTTTTTCTTAAACGAATACTTTGCGGTGTAACTTCTACAAGTTCATCATCATTAATAAATTGTAATGCTTCTTCTAAAGTTAAAATACGAGGGCGATTCATTGTTTGAGTTTGGTCTTTTGTAGCAGAACGAACATTTGTTTGGTGTTTTGTTTTTGTGATATTAACAGTTAAATCATTTTCACGATTATGTTCACCAACAATCATACCTTCATATACTTCAGTACCTGGTTCCATGAAGTTTACCCCTCTATCTTCTAAACCAAGTATCGCATAAGTACTAGCTGAACCTTGATCCATTGAAATTAAAGCACCGTTACGACGTCCACCGATTTGAGCCTTAATACGTGGTCTAAATTCTTCAAATGTATGGTTAATAATACCATATCCTCTTGTCATAGACATAAATTCAGTCGTGTAACCAATCATACCACGTGCTGGTACCATAAAGATTAAACGTGTTAAAC
The DNA here is from genome assembly GCF_002902085.1 of Staphylococcus simiae. GTDB lineage: Bacteria > Bacillota > Bacilli > Staphylococcales > Staphylococcaceae > Staphylococcus > Staphylococcus simiae. The sequence goes on along the minus strand of NZ_PPQR01000025.1, from coordinate 47,163 downwards.
CATTGTCAGTTGTAGTCATATCAACCATTTCACCTTTACGTGCACCTAATGATTCGATAACTGCTCCTGAATTCTCTTGAGGAACTTCACATTGAACACGTTCAAATGGTTCACACATTACACCATCAATTTCTTTCAAAATAACTTGTGGTTTAGAAACTTGTAATTCAAATCCTTCACGACGCATATTTTCAATTAAAATTGATAAATGTAATTCACCACGACCAGCTACGATCCATGTATCTGGTGAATCAGTTGGTTTAACTTTTAATGAAACATCTGTTTCTAATTGTTGATCTAAACGTTCTTGAATTTGACGTGCAGTAACAAAATCACCTTCACGACCTGCAAAAGGTGAATTATTAACTTTAAATGTCATTTCTAACGTCGGCTCATCAATACGTAACACTGGTAATGCTTCCTGATGGTCATGTGGTGTAACTGTTTCACCAACGTTGATATCTTCCATTCCTGATACTGCAATTAAATCGCCTGCTTGCGCTTCTTCAATTTCCAAACGTTTAAGACCGAAGTAACCAAACATTTTTGTAACACGGAAGTTCTTAACAGAACCATCTAATTTAATTAATGATACGTTATCACCAACACGCATTTTACCTCTGAAGACACGACCAATACCAATACGACCAACATAGTCATTATAGTCTAATAAAGCAACTTGAAATTGTAATGGTTCATCACTATTATCAACAGGTGCAGGTACATAATCAATAATTGTTTCATATAAAGATTGCATATTTTCATCTTGTTTATCTGCATCTAAGCTCGCAGTACCATTAACAGCTGACGCATAAACTACTGGGAATTCTAATTGTTCATCATTAGCTTCTAGTTCGATAAATAAGTCTAACACTTCATCAACGACGCCTTCAGGACGTGCAGATGGTTTATCTATTTTATTTACGACTACCACAGGTTTTAAATTTTGTTCTAAAGCTTTTTTAAGTACAAAACGCGTTTGTGGCATTGTACCTTCATAAGCATCAACGACTAGAACAACACCATCTACCATTTTCATAATACGTTCTACTTCACCACCGAAGTCAGCATGTCCTGGCGTATCTAAAATATTAATACGTGTTCCTTTATATTCAACCGCAGTATTTTTGGCAAGAATAGTAATACCACGTTCTCTTTCTATATCGTTAGAGTCCATTGCTCTTTCGTCTACATGTTCGTTCTCTCTAAATATACCAGATTGTTTTAACAACTCATCTACTAGAGTTGTTTTACCATGGTCAACGTGCGCAATAATTGCTATATTACGTACGTCTTCTCTTTTATTAGTCATAAAATTAATTTCCTTCTTTCTTAAGTAAAATCCCACTTTTAATTACAACTTTTTTATTATATCATATAATTGAGAAATGATAAGCAAAAGGTGGGGATAGGATGGAACAAAAAAAATCTAAAAAGATTTTTTGGCTATTTTCTATATTAGGTGTGACTTTTTTATTACTATTTAGTTTTGCTCTTGGTGCAGCCAATGTCCCAATGATGATTTTAACATTTGTATTACTTGTTGCAACATTTGGAGCTGGATTTTCTTTGAAAAAGAAATATCGTAAAAACGATTGGCTATAAAACATTTTATGTTAAAAGGGTACTGATGCTATTTTAAAATAGTGTCAGTACCCTTTTAAAAGTTATTTTTTATTGTTAAAACGACGTTCATGTAATGATTTTAGTGTAGTATAGTGTGGTTGTAGATAATCATTTAATATTTCTTGGTGAACTTTGGAATTAGCAATTAGCACTGAGTTAGGCAAATTAATTAATAATGGTTCACCTAAAAGATTAGATGCTGTACCCTGCACTTCTTGCAAGATAATAATCCCTCCTGCAAAATCCCATGGTTGTAATCTAGGTGTGATATAAGCTGCTAATTGACCAGTTGCAACTGCAACAATTTCAAGAGCAGCACTCCCATATGCTCTAGCACTTCGTGAATCATTAACAATATCTTTAAATATTGGTCCTATAACTGGTTTAGTTAACCAATTAGGATTAATACCGATAATGCTTGTTTTAAGAGCTGTATTTTCTAATTTTTTTAATTTTTGATGTTGGCAATAAGCACCTTCACCAGCTTTAGCATGGTACAACTCATCTTTCACAACATCATAAACGAAACCAGCATATGCTTGTCCATCAACAAATATACCAATAGAAATTGCAAAGTTTTGTTGCTGATGAACAAAATTCAATGTTCCATCGATTGGATCAACAACCCATACTACACCTTTATAACTATTAATATCATGGCCATGCCCTTCTTCACCTATCACTTGGTGGTCTGGATAAGTATGCTTAATCATATCATTTATAAAGACTTCAGTAGCTTTATCTACATTTGTAACTAAATCATTGGGATTTGATTTTGTGTCGATAGTTAGATCTTGCTCCATTAATTGTCTTATTTTAATACCCGCTTCCAATATTAAGCCATGAGCGAATTCGTATAATGCCATGATATCATCTCCTATTCATACATATTATACATCAAGTTTTTTAAAAATTAACATATTTGAATTATTTCATAAAAAATTAAGCGTATTAATCTTCTATAGTTATTATCATATGCTACAATATTTTTAAACATTGACTTGGAGGTAAATTATGACAAAATATACATTTTCACCTAAAGATTTTAAAGCCTTTGATGTTGAAGGTCTTGATGCTAGAATGGAAGCATTAAATGAATATATTAGACCTCAATTAAATCAACTTGGCGAATATTATAGCGATTTTTTCACAAGCCAAACAGGAGAAACATTTTATCCTCATGTTGCCAAACATGCACGTAGAAGTGTTAATCCTCCTAAAGATACATGGGTTGCTTTCGCTCCTAATAAACGTGGATATAAAATGTTACCACACTTTCAAATTGGTTTGTTCAGAGACCATCTATTTGTAATGTTCGGTATTATGCATGAAGCAAAAGACAAGGCACAACAAGCCAAAATTTTCGAAAAACATTTTAACGATATTAAACGATTACCAGAGGATTATAGTATTTGTTTAGATCATATGAAACCGGATAAGCCATTGATTAAAGATTTATCAGACGAACAATTAAATGAAGCGATACAACGTGCTATTAATGTTAAAAAAGGTGAATTTTTTGTTGCACGTTATATCACTCCCCAAGATGAACATTTAAAAAGTGATAAAGCCTTTCTAACATTCTTAGATGACACATTTAATCACTTTTTAAAATTTTATACTGCTTAATTTTGTTAAGGCTAGGAAAAAGCATTTTACACTTAAAATTAAGCATTTGACAGTAACTGTCTGGTTTGCAAAAAGTTGACTTATCAACGTTTTACAAATCTAGTCAGTCTTGCCGGAGTGGGATAGAAATAATTTGTATTGAAATAATTATTTCTATCCCACTCCTCTTTATTACACCTCAAAAAGTTTAGGTTGACCTAAATATTTTATTAGGTTAATATATTTTCATAAGTATTCGAGGTGAGTCATAATGAAAAACAATAAAAATTCAAACAAAAAAGAACAACTAAGTTTAGATGAAATAAACAATACTGTTGAATTCGATTATCAGAGTTCTAATAAACAAAAGTTTTTATCATTTTTAGGTCCAGGACTATTGGTGGCTGTAGGTTATATGGATCCTGGTAATTGGATTACATCAATGTCTGGTGGTGCTCAATACGGCTATACCTTACTCTTTGTTATTCTTATATCTAGTTTATCTGCCATGTTACTACAAAGTATGACGGTTAGATTGGGGATTGCAACTGGTTTTGATTTAGCACAAATGACACGCCATTATCTATCTAAACCTGTTGCAGTTATATTTTGGATTATTGCAGAATTAGCAATTATTGCTACTGATATTGCCGAAGTTATTGGTAGTGCGATCGCGTTAAATTTACTTTTCAATATACCACTTATTGTAGGTGCTTTAATTACTGTATTTGATGTATTCTTATTACTATTTATTATGAAGTACGGCTTCCGTAAAATCGAAGCTATTGTTGGTACTTTAATCTTTACTGTACTATTCATTTTTATATTTGAAGTTTATATTTCTTCACCACAGTTAACTGAAGTATTAAATGGTTTTATACCTCATAAAGAAATTGTAACTAATAATGGTATATTGTACATTGCTTTAGGAATTATTGGTGCGACAATCATGCCACACAACTTATATTTACATTCTTCCATTGTACAATCTAGAACTTATTCTAGACATAGTAATAAAGAAAAAGCTCAAGCAATAAAATTTGCTACAATTGATTCAAATATTCAATTGTCAATTGCCTTTGTTGTAAATTGTTTGTTATTAGTTTTAGGTGCCTCATTATTTTTTGGATCTAAAACTGGTGACTTAGGTGGTTTTTACGACTTATATCACGCTTTAAAAACTGAACCTGTGTTAGGTGCAACTATGGGTGCTATAATGAGTACTTTATTTGCAGTAGCTTTATTAGCCTCTGGTCAAAATTCTACCATCACTGGTACTTTATCTGGTCAAATTGTTATGGAAGGTTTTATAAATCTACACATTCCAAACTGGTTAAGAAGATTAATTACACGTGCAATTGCAGTAATTCCAGTTATTGTATGTTTGATTATTTTTAAAGGTAACGCTGAAAAAATTGAACAATTACTTGTATTTTCTCAAGTGTTTTTAAGTATTGCATTACCATTTTCTTTAATACCTTTACAATTAGCTACAAGTAACAAAACTTTGATGGGACCATTTATAAATAAAACATGGGTCAATATTATTTCTTGGACTTTAATCATTATATTAAGTATTTTAAACGTTTATTTAATCATTCAAACGTTCCAAGAATTATAGGTCTCTCCAAATTGGACTGATATCTAATTATTCACTTTTTATTAATCAGTCCTAAAACATAGAGAGACGAATTATAAAACTTTACTAGTCAAAATTTAATATTATTTAAGCAAAGAAAACCAACCGATATTATATTAGCTCGGTTGGTTTTCTTGTATTTTAATTAATAAATTAATCATAGTTTAAATTATAATATATAGTAATTGTTATGCTTTATCATCTTTATTTTGTATAAATATATTTGTCATTAACCGATTGCGCCGTTGTTTTATCTTGTTTGAAAGCTAACATAAATAATACTACTAACCATAGTACTGCTGCAACCAAGTTAAAAGATACTAAGCCAATAATTGCTGCAATTGCTAATAATATCATTGCTAATACTTTACGTTCTTTAAAACAGACAACACTAAAACAACCATAAATGGATGCAAATAATATTAAAAAAGCATAGATACCGATAGTAGCAACTAATATGGATGGTGACATACTATTTTGGGTTTGACTCAGTTCTTTTGTAAGAATACTATTTTCAGTTGCTTGATTATTTTGTAGGACAATAAATGAAATTAGCATTATCAAAAAATACAGCAAACTTAAACTATTCGCTATCCATGTGATTATTTTTTCTGTTTTTCTATTCATTTAAATGGCTCCTTTTATTTAACTTTAACAAATTTACTATAGATGAAAAATAATACTTCTTTATTAATCATCTTAACATAATAATAAAATTTAAATGAAAATTTATTGATGATCCGCGTTTAATAATCTTAGAAGTTTATATAGCATATGAATAACTGAAGCAATCATTCTAATGGTCTTAAAGTGTTTAACTTTATTGTAACAATTAAATTAGTAGTTTATCTGTATTATATTTTACATAATAATTCCGAAATTTACGTTATTTCCAAATATTAAAAAGTTATTATTTAGGTCATTATCAAACTCAGTCGATGTAAAATAGTTAAATTATCTTATCAACCGAATTTGACAATGAGCCTTTATTTTAGAGTCCAAAATAAAAAAGAGAAACAGTAGCATTAAATCACTTAGCCACTATTTCTCTTAATAAATTATTAATTGTTATGTTGGTCGTCAGTCTTTTTATCATTACTGTCAACATGATTATCTTGTTGATGATCTATATCATGATTGAATATTTGACGACGTTCTTCAAAATTCATACGTCGTTGACTAACAGCACTAGGTTGATTTTTTCGTCGTTCTTTCATGCGTTGATTATAAGCTTTACGCTTTTCTTTTTTCTTAGCTTTTATTTCTGCTTTTTCTTGTTTTCGTTGAGCTTTTAACTCTCTTGGATCAATTTGTGGTTCATCATAATAACCTTGACTATCATCAATTCCTAATTCTTCGTTACTCTTCTGATTATATTTAGCTTGTCTTGATAATACTGATGGTTCTTCAGATGATGTCTGTTCAGTAGCATACTCGCTTTCAACTGCACGCTTAGGAAATTGATCATATTTATTTATGTCATCTTCGTAAACTTGATTAGCTTCTTCATAATTATGAGTTGTTGATTGGTACTCTGGCTGTTGATTATGATATGGGCTTTGTTCATAGCCATGTGCTACAAAATCATTGTCACGTTCATCATAATAAGGTTGTCCATATGGTTCATAATATGCTTGAGGAATGATTTCAATTTTATCTTTTCTAACAAACATCATAATTGCTATGATGAAAAATAAAATTGGAATAATCAAAGTTACGATTAATAACACTAATGGTATAGTAATGATTGCAGATATCAAGAATAAGAAACCAGATAAAATACGTATATTCATTGAAATTAATGCTAAGAATGATATTAATAAACATACGATAAAGAAAACAATAATAGCCCATACACCATTTTGTAACCAAATGACAAATTGAGTTGTATTATAGCCATTATTTGCTAATAATTGCTGTGCGATTTCATTATTGTTTAATGCATTTTCTAAGTTAGCTATTGATGTATTATTACTAAAAGAAACTAAAGCGATAAACATCGTAATAATTGTTAATACCAATAGCATTACCCAACTTAACCAACCTAATACTTTTTCAGTTAGTCGGCTTACTGGACGTTTAATTTGAGTATATTGCTCTCCAGACATCCGTTACAACTCCTTATAGTACTTATCCCGTAATTATAACTAATAAATAGAAAAATAACTACTGATAATCATTTTATTTCAAGGACATTTTAAAGTTTAAAAAGCTTTCGTTGTACTCACTTAATACATGTTGCCCTAAATCTTTATATACTTCAAGTCTTTGCTGTTCTTTTTTTGTTGGATAAAATCTGTGATCATCTTTTATTTCTTTAGGTAATAACGCTCTGCCAGCTTTGTTGGGAGTTGCATATCCTACCCATTCTGTGTTTTGTTTACTATTTTGAGCATCTAGTAAAAAATTCATAAACTTATAGGCACCCTCTTTATTTTGAGCTGTTTTAGGGATGACCATGTTATCAAACCACAAATTCGAACCTTCTTTAGGAATGACATAATTGTATTTATTGCTATGTTGCACAAGAGGTGCAGCAACGCCACTCCATACTACAGCGATGTCACCTTCATTTTGTTCCATCATCATTGTAATTTCATCACCTACAACCCCTCTAACTTGAGGTACAAGATGATTTAAATCTTTTTCTGCTGCTTTAATATGCTGTGGATTACTATCATTTAAACTATACCCAAGTTTGTTTAAACTCATTCCCATTATTTCTCTAGCTCCATCAACTAACAAAATATCATTTTTAAATTTAGGATTATATAATGATTGCCAACTGTCAAACTTGTCATGCGGGTATTTCTCTTTATTATATAAAATACCTACCGTGCCAAAAAAGTATGGTAAAGAATATTTATTATGTGGATCATATGACATATTCATGTAATCAGGATCCATATTTTTAATATTTGGCACTTTTTTATGATCAATCGGTAATAATAAATTAGAGCGTTTTAATTTTTGAACAGTATATTCACTTGGAAATGCTACATCATAATGTGTTCCACCATTCCTAATTTTAGCTTCCATTGCTTCATTTGAATCAAATGTTTCATAGATAACTTGTATACCTGTTTCTTTCTCGAATTTTTTAATTAAAGCAGGATCAATGTATTCTCCCCAGTTGTAGACGTAAATTTTCTGGTTAGTATGTACTTGTTCTTTGGATTTAAACCAATGACTAATCGTTAAACACAAGATTCCTGCTATAAGAGCACCTATAATGAGTTGTAAAAATCTTTTCATTATTTTACACCTCGTTTCAAACGTTTTTTATTGTTGAGTAAATATTGAATTACATAATAACCAACAATACCAATAACGATGACTGCAAATAATATAGTGGATATAGCATTAATTTCCATACTTATACCTTTACGTGCCATTGCATAAACTTCAACAGATAACACACTAAACCCATTACCAGTAACAAAGAAACTTACAGTAAAGTCATCTAATGAGTACGTTAAGGCCATAAAGAATCCCCCGATAATTGACGGTAAAATATTAGGTATGATTACATTTGATAATAATTGTGCTTCTGTTGCCCCTAAATCTCTAGCTGCATCAATCATATTACTATTCATCTCATATAATTGTGGCAAGACAATAATCACAACAATCGGAATACAAAATGCGATGTGCGATGCTAATACTGTTGAAAAACCTAAACCAAGCCCTGTAAAATGCCCTATGGCAGTAAACATAATTAGAAATGATGCGCCAATCACAACATCAGATGATACCATTAAAACATTATTTAAAGTCAATAAACTTATTTTAAATTTTACATTTCTTAAATAATAAATAGCTATAGCTCCAAATGTACCAATGATAGTTGAAATTGAGGCTGCTAACAATGCTACAGCAACAGTATTAAATATTACAGACATTAAATGGTCGTTTTGAAATAAAGATTGATAATGTTCTAAAGTAAAATGTTCAAAATGTATCATATTACCAGCAGAATTAAAGGAGTAAAACATTAAAAAGAATATTGGCACATATAAAATTGCAATAAGAAATCCAATGTATAATTTTCCATACCATTTCATCTGTTTTACCCCTTTCTGTTAGATGTTCTAGTGACAATTAAAACAAATGCCATAAAGACAATTAAAATAATAGCAATTGTTGAACCCATGCCGTAATTTTGAATTGTTAAAAATTGTTCTTCTATAGATGTACCAATATTAATCACTTTATTACCTGCAATTAATCTAGTAATCATAAATAATGATAAAGATGGTATAAATGTAACTTGTATACCTGTCATGATGCCTTCTTTAGTTAATGGCATAATTACTTTTCTAAAAGTATAAAATGGGCTAGCACCTAAGTCACTCGAAGCTTGTAATAAATTACTAGGAATTGCTTTCATACTATTAAATATTGGTAAAATCATAAATGGAATATAAATATAACTTGCTACTACTAAAAACGCGCCAGTTGTAAATAACATATTAAATGCTGGTAAGTGGACAGCAGTAAATACTTGATTAATAATACCATCGTGACTTAATAAACCAATAAAAGCATATGTTTTTAATAATAAATTAATCCATGTCGGAATAATCATAATCATCAATAAAATATTTTGAAATTTTGAACGTGTAATATAATATGCTGCTGGATAACTTATGACCAAAGTGATGATAGTGATTGATGCTGCATACAAGATTGAGTAGGCAAACATTTTCAAATATTTGAGAGTAAAAATTTGCTGGTAATTCGTAAAACTAAAATGTCCATTAACATCAATAAATGAAAAATAGACTAATAGCATAACAGGAATAATAATAAACAAAATCATCCATAATAAATAAGGAATTAATAATAATTTATTAGTATTACGCATGATCGACTTCCTCATAACTTTCAATACGTTTGTCGAATTCTTCTTCTGTTTCACCGGGTACCATGATGTGAATCGCTTCAGGATCGAAGTATAAACCTACTTCACTTCCAACTTCAGCCTTTTTAGTAGTTTGAATCACCCATTCGTAACCTTTGTTGTCTATGCAGCAAATTTCATAATGCACGCCTCTAAATAACATAGAGTCAACTGTAGCTTTAAATAAACCTTTTGATGCTTCAATTAATGATATATCTTCTGGTCTAATGACTACTTCTACTTTTTTATTGGTTGGTATTCCCATATCAACACATTCAAAATCTTGACCATAGATATTAACAACATAATCTTTGACCATATGACCTTCGACGATATTAGACTCACCGATAAAGTCAGCAACAAAACGATTTACTGGTTCATCATAGATATCAGTAGGTGTACCAAATTGTTGAACTTTACCATCCTTCATAACAAAGATATAATCACTAAGCGCAAGTGCTTCTTCTTGATCATGCGTTACAAAAATGAAAGTGATACCAAGTCGAGATTGCAGTTCTCTTAATTCATATTGCATTTCAGTACGTAATTTTAAATCTAATGCTGATAATGACTCGTCTAGCAATAAAATCTCAGGTTCATTGACAATTGCGCGTGCAATGGCAACACGTTGTTTTTGACCACCACTCATGCCATTGATGCTACGCTTTTCATAGCCAGATAATTTAACTAATTTTAATGCTTCTGTAACCTTTTTATCGATTTCTTTTGTTGGTAATTTTTTGAGTTTCAATCCAAATGCTATATTGTCATAAACATTTAAATGTGGAAAAAGTGCATAATCTTGGAATACAGTATTTACTTTTCGTTTATTAGGTGGTAATTTTCCGATAGCTTTATTTTGATAAATGACTTCCCCACTATCAGGATATTCAAAACCTGCAATTAACTTTAAAATAGTTGTTTTTCCACAACCTGAAGGACCTAAAAGTGTATAAAAATGGCCCGATTCTATATCTATATCAATTTCATCTAAAATATTTAAATCATCATAACTTTTACTAACAGATTTAAATGATAATAATGGCTCCATTTAAGATCCTCCTTACAAATATGAAGCTGTCGCTACAATTAATATTTGAGTTTCCTCAGTTGATTCATTAGATAAGCGATGTTTATCTAATGCTTTGAAATATAAGACATCTTCTTCATGTGCCTTAAATACTTGATCACCAATGTTTAAAGTAATCTCACCCTGTAAACAATATATAAATGTATCTGAATTAGAAGGATTAAAACTTTTATATGAACAACCAGGTCGTATGGTTAATATAAGTGGTTCCATATCATATTCATTCGATTTTGATACTAACCATTTTAAAATATAACCTTCATCATATTCATCATACGTAACTTGATCACATTTTTTATAAAGAATTTTTTGTCTTTCCTCTTCTTTAAAGAATTCACTTGGTGTGGTACCAAGTACTTCGATTATATTTAAAAAGCTCTCCATACTAGGAGAAGCGTGTTCGCTTTCTATTTGTGAAATATATCCTTTTGATAAATCTGTTCTTTCGGCTAACTCTTCTTGAGTTAAATTTTTTATACGTCTTAAATTTTTAATTTTATTACCAATTTTCATTTATTCACCACCAAAAAAGCTATAGTAAGGTTTACTTTTATCAAACTTTTTGTTTAACACTTGATAAAGTTACCAAACTATAGCTTTATTAGCAATAGTTTTTATTTAATTAATTAAAATTTACCATCATCATTTACACTTTATGCTTTCTTTTTAAACATCATTTGTTCTGGATGGTTTTTAACATCTTGTACAGCATGATAACTACTATAACCACTCGCTTGTTCAAATTCATTAAATATTTGTTTTTCCTGTGCTTTACCAGGTACTATCTTTTTAAATTGCTTATAAGCATCCATAAATTCATGTCCTTTAACTTGTGCTTCATAATATTGCTCAACTTTATTGAAAAAATTAATAACTGTCATCATTTCATCATTTGACCAATCTAAATCTATTGGATATTGATATTCCATTATAATCACCTCTTTAATGTTATATATTCTATACTGAATTTTTGGTTTGTCATAAAATGATATGTTGATGTTTTATTGAATCAATAACTTTCAATAGTCAGTAACACGTGTTTTAAATTTAAATTTTCTTCCGAATTGGACTAATACATAATTATCCACCTTTTATTTATCAGTCATAAAAAATAAAGAACCTAATTTATATGGAAATTAACATCTTTCTACGAAACCATATATATAAATTACATATATAAACACTTCAATTTTGTATTATAACATGCTAAAAAAAGAGTTGCAGTAATAACTGCAACTCTAAAACCATCAATATTATATTAATGAAAAGCTAATTACATAGTGTGAATTGGATATCCAATTGCTTTTTCAGCAGCTTCCATTGACATTTCACCTAATGTTGGGTGAGCATGTACAGTTAAAGCGATATCTTCAGCATTCATACCAGCTTCAATAGCTAATCCTAATTCAGAAATCATATCAGATGCACCAGTACCAACGACTTGAGCTCCGATTAATGTATTATCTTCTTTTAGAGTGATTAACTTAACGAAACCATTAGTATCGTCTAATGATAAAGCACGACCATTAGCTGCGTATGGGAATTTAGAAGCTTTAATAGCTAAGCCTTCTTCTTTAGCTTGCGCTTCAGAATAACCAACAGTAGCTAATTCTGGTTCAGTGAAACATACCGCTGGCATACCAATGTAATCAACTTCAGCAGCTTGACCATCAATTGCTTCAGCAGCAACTTTTGCTTCATAACTTGCTTTATGAGCAAGTGGTAAACCTGGAACGATGTCACCAATAGCGTAAATATTACTAATTGATGTACGGCTTTGTTTATCTACTTCTAATAAACCGCGATCAGCAAATTTAAGACCTAGTTCTTCTAATCCTAGTTCATCAGTATTTGGACGACGTCCAACTGTAACTAATACATAGTCAGCTTCAATTGTATGTTCTTCACCTTTAGCTTCATAAGTTACTTTAACACCGTTATCTGTTTCTTCAGCTGATTTAGCCATTGCTTCAGTAACGATTTCAACGCCTTTTTCTTTCATGCCTTTTTTAACAGGTTGAGTCATTTGTTTTTCGAAACCACCTAAAATATCTTTAGCACCTTCTAAAATAGTAACTTCTGAACCAAAGTTAGCAAAAGCAGTACCAAGTTCTGATCCGATATAACCGCCACCAACTACAACAAGTTTACCAGGAACTTCTTGTAAATTTAAAGCACCAGTTGAATCAATGACGCGTTGACCAAATTTGAAATTAGGAATTTCAATTGGTCTTGAACCTGTTGCAATAATTGCGTTTTTGAAGTTATAAGTCTGAGCACTTTTTTCATCCATAACTCTTAAGCTGTTGCTGTCAACAAAGTAAGCTTCACCTTTAACGATGTCAACTTTGTTACCTTTAAGTAACCCTTCAACACCACCAGTTAATTTATTAACTACAGATGATTTGAATTCTTGAACTTTGTCAAATTTTAAAGAAACACTTTCAGCAATAACACCTAAGTTTTCTGAATGTTGTGCTTCAACGAAACGATGAGATGCATGTAGTAATGCTTTTGAAGGAATACAACCAACGTTTAAGCATACACCACCTAAATTACCTTTCTCAACGATTGTTACTTTTTGTCCTAATTGTGCTGCACGAATTGCTGCTACATATCCACCAGGACCTGCTCCGATTACAATAGTATCTGTTTCAATTGGGAAATCTCCAACTACCATGTTTTTACCCCTCCATTAATAATAATTCTGGATTATTTAATAAACGTTTAATGTGATTCATTGCGTTTTGACCTGTTGCACCATCAATTTGTCTGTGGTCGAAACTTAGAGACAATGATAATACTGGTGCTGCAACGATTTCACCATCTTTAACGATTGGTTTTTGAGCAATACGGCCGATTCCTAAGATTGCTACTTCTGGGTGATTGATAACTGGAGTGAACCATTGTCCACCAGCTGAACCGATATTACTGATTGTGCATGTAGCACCTTTCATTTCATCAGCAGTTAATTTACCATCACGAGCTTTAACAGCTAATTCATTAATTTCATCTGAAATTTGGAACATAGATTTACGGTCTGCATGTTTAACAACTGGTACTAATAAACCTCTTTCAGTATCAGCTGCAATACCGATATTCCAGTAATGTTTATGCACGATTTCACCAGATTCTTCGTTGAATGAAGTATTAAGTGCTGGATATTTTTTCAATGCAGAAACAAGTGCTTTTACAACGTAAGGTAAGAATGTTAGTTTAGTACCTTGTTCAGCAGCAATTTCTTTGAATTTCTTACGGTGATCCCAAAGTTCTTGAACATCAATTTCATCCATTAATGTTACGTGAGGAGCCGTATGTTTAGAGTTAACCATTGCTTTAGCGATTGCTTTACGCATTGCAGGGATTTTTTCAGTTGTTTCTGGGAATTCACCCTCTGTTGACACAGCTGCTGGTGCTGATGTTGTTTCAGTTGCAGATTCATTACTTGAAGCCACAGATTCATTAGAAGCTGCTGGTGCACCACCATTTAAGTATGCATCTACATCTTCTTTTGTAATACGACCATTTTTACCTGAACCTGAAACAGCTTTAATGTTAACACCTTTTTCACGTGCATATTTACGTACAGAAGGCATTGCTTTAACTGTTTTACTTTCATCAACTTCTTCAGTTTGACTAGCTTCTTGAGTTGCTTGTGCTGGCGCTTCCTCTTGTGTTACTTCTTCTTTAGCTGAATCGTCTGAGTCATGTCCTTTAAATTGCATTTCTTCAGCATCAGGAGCGTCAATTTTCACAATAATATCTCCTACTACTGCTACAGTTCCTTCTTCAACTAATACTTCTTCAACAGTACCTGAAACTGGTGAAGGAATTTCTACAACTGATTTGTCATTTTGAACTTCTGCTAACACATCATCTTCTTCGATAGTATCTCCAGCTTTAACAAACCATTTTACAATTTCACCTTCGTGGATACCTTCCCCGATATCGGGTAATCTAAATTCAAATGCCACGTTTTTGCCCTCCTAAGATTTCGTAAATTAATCATTTTTACGTTTAGTTAAATACGATTTAACATTCGTTAACGTTTTTTAGTTATTATATTAAAATTCTAAAGTTTCTTTAGCTTTTTCTACGATGTCATTTTTATTTGGTAACCAAACATTTTCAGCTTGAGTGAATGGATAAACTGTATCAGCTGCAGCCACTCTTCCGATTGGTGCATCTAATGATAAGATGACACGTTCACTTAATTCTGCTACTACTTGTGCTCCAACACCAGCTTGACGTTGTGCTTCTTGGATTACTACAGCACGGCCAGTTTTTTCAACAGAAGCAACTAAAGTTTCGATATCGATTGGTTGTACAGTACGTAAATCGATAACTTCTACTGAATATCCTTCTTTTTCAAGTTCTTCTGCAGCTTTCATTGATTCTTGAACCATTGCACCATAAGTAATTAATGAAATATCGTTACCTTCTTTTTTAACACTAGCTTTACCAATATCAATTGTATATTCTTCTTCAGGAACTTCTTCACGGAATGAACGATATAATTTCATATGTTCTAAGTATACAACTGGATCATTACTTCTAATTGAAGAAATCAATAAACCTTTAGCGTCATATGGACCAGAAGGAATAACAACTTTAAGACCAGGTGATTGAGCTAAGATACCTTCTAAGTTATCAGCGTGTAACTCAGGTGTATGAACGCCACCACCAAATGGACTACGTATAGTTACTGGTGCAGTTTTTGTACCACCAGAACGGAAACGAGTACGTGCGATTTGACCAGCAATTGCATCAAATACTTCGAACACGAAGCCTAAGAATTGAACTTCCATTACTGGACGGAATCCTTCAACTGCTAAACCTAATGCTAAACCACCGATACCTGATTCAGCTAATGGTGTATCAAATACTCTATCTTCACCAAATTCTTTTTGTAATCCTTCAGTAACACGGAAAACACCGCCGTTAACACCAACGTCTTCACCAAAAACTAATACATCTTGGTCATTTTTAAGTTCAGTTTTAAGCGCATCATTAATCGCTTGAACCATTGTCATTTGTGCCATGGCTTACTTCGACTCCTTCTCTTTATAAATTTCATATTGTTCTGCTAAATTTTGAGGCATATCTTCATACATAATTTCCATTAGAGAAGTAACAGTTTGTTTTTCAGTGTTATCTGCCTCTTTAATAGCTGCTTTAATATCAGCTTTAGCACGTTCGATAACTTCATTTTCTTTTTCTTCATTCCATAAACCTTTGTTTTCAAGGAACTTACGGAAACGTACTAATGGGTCTTTTTTCTCCCATTCAGCATCTTCATCTGAAGTTCTGTAACGAGTAGGATCGTCTCCAGCCATTGTATGCGGACCATAACGATATGTCATTGTTTCAATAACTGTTGGACCTTCACCAGCTACTGCGCGATCACGTGCTTCTTTAGTAGCTTGATATACAGCTAGTGCATCCATACCATCAACTTGAATACCAGGAATACCTACAGCAATTGCTTTTTGAGCCAATGTTTCAGCTGCAGTTTGTTTACTTCTTGGTGTAGAAATAGCATAGTTGTTATTTTGAATTACGAAAATTGCAGGTGCTTTGTATGCTGATGCAAAGTTGATACCTTCATAGAAATCACCTTGTGAAGAACCACCGTCACCAGTATAAGTGATAGCTACTGCTTTTTTACCACGTTTTTTAAGTGCAAATGCAATACCAGCTGTTTGGATATATTGTGCACCAATAATGATTTGTGGGCTTAATGCATTAACGCCTTCAGGGAATTGATTTCCTTTGAAGTGACCTCTTGAGAATAAGAATGCTTCTGTTAATGGTAAACCATGCCAAATAATTTGTGGTACATCTCTGTATCCAGGTAAAATATAATCTTCTTTTTCTAATGCGTATTGAGACGCAAGTTGAGATGCTTCTTGACCAGCAGTTGGTGCATAGAAACCTAAACGTCCTTGTCTGTTTAATGAAATAGATCGTTGGTCTAGAATACGTGTCCAAACCATTCTTTCCATTAATTCAACTAATTGCTCATCTGTTAGATCAGGTACTAAGTCTTCATTTACGACGTTACCATTCTCATCCAAAATTTGAACCATTTCAAATTTCGATTGAGTATCATTTAAAACTTTTACTGCATCGAATTGGGCTTGTAACTTAGGAGCCATTCAATTCACCATACCTTTCCCATAATTGTATAGAAATTCATTTTATCCTTATTAATTGTATCATAAAAGATTAATACTGTTAAACTATTTGAGAAAGTTCTGTTTCAATATAAAAGATACAGATATGAGCAACTGTATTAGTTGTTTCACCATATCTGTATCAGTCTGATTTATTATTTCAATTGATCTACATCTTGCTTTTCTTTAGTAAC
Organism: Staphylococcus simiae; assembly: GCF_002902085.1. GTDB lineage: Bacteria > Bacillota > Bacilli > Staphylococcales > Staphylococcaceae > Staphylococcus > Staphylococcus simiae. Next base: position 29,927 of record NZ_PPQR01000025.1, on the reverse strand, counting down.
TTTGTTCATTGCTTTAGCATACTTATTAAATTTCTCGTTCATTTTTTTGAATGCCTTTTCAACATCTTTAGATTTCTCATCTACACCAGATTGCGTTGCATTGTCTTGATTAAGATAAGTAAATAATGCTTTTTCAGCTTTAATACCGTTTTTATAAGCTGATGCATATGCTTCATGTGCTTTATATTTATCTTTCAAAGCATTATCTAATTCTTCAACTTCTTTTTTCTTAGTATCGTTTTTAATATTGCTGATATATTTTTCAGCTTTTTTAAAATCTTTTTGAGATTCATCTATTTTATCTTCTTCTTTTTTAAACTCTTTTAAACGTTTATCTGCATTATCTACTAATTCTGTTGCTGTTTTTTCTCTAACTTGTGGATCTTGACTATTAACCTTAGAAGATAATTTTTTCTTTTTCTCTTCTAAAGAATTTATTTTCTTACTAATAGAATTAATAGGTTTCTCATCATCAAATGCTTTTTGAACTTGATCTGAGTATGCTTTAATTTCTTTCTTATCTGTTGTACATCCTGCAAGTAATATACTTGATGCAAGAACTGCTCCTAATATTTTTCCAAATTTCATTTTGGTACCTCCACTTACTATATAAAATTAATCATAAATAATTTAATGATAAAAATCAATTTTGAATTAAATAACATGCAATCATTATTAACTAAAGCCAACTTAAAACATAACTATTGACACTTCTATTCTCTGTACTATACTTTTTAAGTTAGATTAATATTTATTTAATGTATCAAATGTGGTTCAAGCATACGCTAATTCTAAAGACGATACAATTAAAATAGTTGGACCTTAGAATATTATATGATGGTCACAAAGCATTTAAGTAGTTAATATAACACAAAACTTAAAAACTATAAAAATGAGTGATCATAAGATCACAGATTAATAAAATGATGAAAAGGAAGGTGTTTAGTTTGTTAACTATGAAAGATATTATTAGAGACGGACATCCAACACTTCGTGAAAAAGCCAATGAAGTAAAGTTACCTCTCTCTAATGAAGATAAAGAAACTTTAAAAGCAATGAGAGAGTTTTTGATTAATAGTCAAGATGATGAAATCTCAAAACGCTACGGTCTTCGATCAGGTGTAGGCTTAGCTGCACCACAAATCAATGTTGCCAAAAGAATGATTGCTGTTTATCTTCCTGATGATGGTAATGGCAAATCCTATGACTATATGTTAGTGAATCCTAAAATAATGAGTCATAGTATTCAAGAAGCATATTTACCTACAGGAGAAGGTTGTTTAAGTGTTGATGAAAATATTCCTGGATTAGTACATCGTCATCATAGAGTTACCATTAAAGCTAAAGACATCGATGGCAATGATATCAACCTTCGTTTAAAAGGATATCCTGCGATTGTCTTTCAACATGAAATCGACCATTTAAATGGTGTTATGTTTTATGATCATATTGATAAAGATCACCCATTACAACCACATCCAGATGCTGTCGAAGTGTAAATATAATTAGTTATTCATCAGTAGAAATTGTTAGCTTGGAGTTAATTATTAACGCTCCAAGCTTTTTTAGTACTCTAAAACCCCTATCTAATTATGAGAGAAAAGATAAAGTAAATTTTCCAATACTACTTTCGTAGATGCTCGCCTTTCATTTCAATGTAATACTAACCTTAATTATTTTTACTGTTAAAAATAAAAATTACTAGACAATTTAATGTTGATCAAATTCTCTAATCCTAGTCTATCAATAAGATAAACTGCTTTATTTATTGTGGTTCATCATGTAAAATAATATGTAACTGAAATTTTAGATATTTTGTCTAATTTTCAAATTTGAACGACAAGATTACCCTAGTAACATGAAGTGAAATGACGATTACTTTTTAAATTAAAGATTTTCAAACAACTAAACGTTATAACACAAAATTTAAAGGTACATCCATATTTACTAGGATTAACTATAAATAAACAGATATTCTTAGGAGGAATTTTTAACATGGCAGTATTTAAAGTTTTTTATCAACATAATAGAGATGAAGTAATTGTACGTGAAAACACTCAATCAATTTATGTTGAAGCACAAACAGAAGAACAAGTAAGACGTTACCTAAAAGATCGTAATTACAATATTGAATTTATAACTAAATTAGAGGGCACACATTTAGATTACGAAAAAGAAAACTCAGATCATTTTAATGTGGAGATTGCTGAATAATGAAGCAACTACATCAAAATGAAGTAGGTGTATATGCTCTTGGTGGTTTAGGAGAAGTTGGTAAAAATACCTACGCTATCGAATATAAAGATGAAATTGTGATCATTGATGCAGGTATTAAATTCCCTGATGACAATTTGTTAGGTATTGACTATGTCATTCCTGATTATACTTATCTTGAACAAAACCAAGACAAAATCGTGGCATTAGTAATCACGCATGGCCATGAAGATCATATAGGTGGAGTGCCCTTCCTATTAAAACAAATTAATGTCCCTATCTATGGCGGACCTTTAGCTCTAGGTTTAATTAGAAATAAATTAGAAGAACATCATTTATTAAGAACTGCTGAGTTACATGAAATCAATGAAGATAGTGAAATTAAATCTAAATACTTTAATATTTCATTCTATTTAACAACGCACAGTATTCCTGAAGCTTATGGTGTTATAGTTGATACACCTGAAGGTAAAATTGTTCATACTGGTGACTTCAAATTTGATTTTACGCCAGTTGGTGAGCCTGCAAATATAGCTAAAATGGCTCAATTAGGAGAAGAAGGTGTGCTTTGTTTACTTTCTGATTCTACAAATGCTTTAGTACCAGACTTTACTTTAAGCGAACGTGAAGTAGGACAAAATGTTGATAAAATATTCCGTAACTGTAAAGGTCGTATCATTTTTGCAACATTTGCTTCTAATATATATAGAGTACAACAAGCTGTTGAAGCAGCAGTCAAACATAACCGTAAAATTGTAACATTTGGTCGTTCAATGGAAAACAATATTAAAATCGGTATGGAACTTGGTTATATTAAAGCACCGCCTGAAACTTTTATTGAACCCAATAAAATTAACACAGTACCTAAACATGAATTATTAATTCTTTGTACTGGTTCTCAAGGTGAGCCTATGGCTGCATTATCAAGAATTGCTAACGGTACACACAAACAAATTAAAATTATACCTGAAGATACGGTAGTGTTTAGTTCATCACCAATACCTGGTAATACTAAGAGCATAAATAGAACAATTAATGCTTTATATAAAGCTGGTGCAGATGTTATTCATAGTAAGATTTCTAATATTCATACATCTGGTCACGGTTCTCAAGGTGATCAACAATTAATGCTTAGATTAATTAAACCTAAATACTTCTTACCAATACATGGTGAATACCGTATGCTGAAAGCACATGGTGAAACTGGTGTACAATGTGGTGTTGACGAAGATAACGTCTTTATTTTTGATATTGGCGATGTATTAGCTTTAACTCATAATTCTGCACGTAAAGCTGGACGTATTCCATCTGGCAACGTCTTAGTTGATGGTAGTGGCATCGGAGATATTGGTAATGTAGTTATCAGAGATCGTAAACTTTTATCAGAAGAAGGACTTGTTATAGTTGTAGTTAGTATCGATTTCAAGACTAATAAATTATTATCTGGTCCAGATATTATTTCTCGCGGTTTTGTTTACATGAGAGAATCTGGTCAACTCATATACGATGCTCAACGTAAAATTAAAACTGAAGTTATTGCTAAGTTAAATCAAAACAAAAATATTCAATGGCATCAAATTAAGTCTTCCATCATCGAAACTTTACAACCTTATTTATTCGAGAAAACTGCTAGAAAACCAATGATTCTACCAGTTATAATGAAAGTAAATGAAGACAAATAAAAATAAGCACTCATCATATAATTTATGGTGAGTGCTTATTTTTGATTCTTATGTACTTAGACTTAATATTTGTATTAAATCTTTATTTTGTAGCAATATTTTTTTCAAAACGACTTAAATCGTTATCATGTCCGATCATTATTAGTATATCCCCTATTTCTAAATTCAAGTTAGGATTAGGTGAGATAATAAAATCTTTACCTCTTTTTATAGCAATAATATTTATGCCATATTGCGCTCTAATATCTAATTCAATAATTGACTGTCCTGCCATTTTTTCAGTAGCCTTTAATTCAACGATTGAATGTTCATCTGCTAATTCTAAATAATCAAGTACGCTCGCACTGGCAACATTATGTGCAATTCTACGACCCATATCACGCTCTGGATGTACTACAGTATCTGCACCTATTTTATTTAATATTTTAGCATGATAATCATTTTGTGCTTTTGCGGTAACTTTTTTTACACCTAGTTCTTTTAATATCAATGTTGTTAAAGTACTAGATTGTATATTTTCACCTATAGCAACAATGACATGATCAAAATTTCTAATGCCTAAACTTTTCATCACTGCTTCGTCTGTGGTATCTGCCACCACCGCATGTGTTGCAATATCACTATATTCATTCACTCTATTTTCATCATAATCTATCGCCATGACATCCATATCTAATGCATTTAATTCCCTTACAATACTTCCACCAAAACGACCTAAACCTATTACTACATACTCTTTACCCATACATATCCTCCATCATTAATAAAATTGATTGTTAATAGTTAGGATAATCAATACAATAACAACCCCAACTATCGATTGACACTATAAGCGTTCAATTACAGTTGGGGTAAATTACTGCTATTTCTTTCCTTCTACGTAATCTTTATCGAAAACAAATAGTCTTAATAATAATATTAACGATGGTACTAATAAAAGTAAACCTAAAATAAATGCAATAACTAATGCCCATCCCATTTCAGGGTTCACATGAGCATCGGTAATTTTAACAAATGGGTACAGTAAATAAGGTAATTTACTCATACCATATCCGAAAAATGCCAGCAACATTTGTAAAATGACCATAACAAATGCTACACCATGATTTCTTTTTAAGATTGTTAACAATAATGCTACACAGAAAAAGATAAAACTTAAACCAAACATCCACCAATAATCAAAAATTGCGGTATAAAAATGTTCTGAATTTTGTATTCTTAAGGACAGGAAAACAAATAATGAAATAATTATCATTGGAAGTCCCCAGAAGATATGCCACATTCTTGTTAATTCATAAGCTGGTTTATCTTCAGCTTTATGAGCGTAAAATGTTAAAAATCCAGAAGAAATATACAATACAGAAATAATAGCCAGAAATACGACCGACCATGCAAATGGACTTAAAAAGAGCTGCAACCACTCTAAATCAACGTGCCCATGATTTTCTGAAATATAACCACCTTCTGTAATTGTTAACGCAGTTGCTAATGACGCTGGAATCAATAAACCAGTAACTCCGTACATAACCATCCAAGACAGTTTAGTGTCTTGCCCATAATTTTCAAATGCATAAAAACTATTACGTAATGAAATCATTATAAGTGCAATGGAACCTGGCACAAGTAAAACTGTTCCTAAATACTTAACTGATTCAGGGAAAAAGCCTACAAATCCAACAAAGAAAAATACAAAGAATACATTTGTTACTTCCCAAACGGGGTTTAAGTAACGTGAAATCAAATGATTCGTTTTTTTGTCATTACCTGTTATTTTAGAATGTAATGCAAAGAAGCCTGCGCCAAAATCAATAGAGGCAATAATGACATAACAAAATAAAAATAACCATAGTACTGTTATACCTATATATGCATATATCATTTTACCCCTCCTTTAGAAGTTATTAATTGATTAATGTCTTTATGAGCCGGCTTGTTTTTAAACATTCTAATAAGTACATATGCACTTGTAAACATTAAAATAAAGTATAGAATACCAAACAATATTGTCACAAGCGTAATTCCACCAGCTTGTGTAGCTGCTTGTGCTACGCGCATATAACCTCTAACTATCCAAGGTTGTCTTCCCATTTCTGTTAGGAACCAACCAAATTCAATAGCTAACATCGATGCTGGGCCTGTAAGTAAAATACCGTAAAGCATCCATTTATGTGTTGTGTACTTACGTAATTTTTTAAAAATTAGTGTTAGAACATACAGTCCTGATATAACAAAGCATAAAATGCCCATACTTACCATTAAATCGAAGAAATAATGCACAATCATTGGTGGTAAGTCATTCTTAGGAAATTCATTTAATCCTTTAACTGTCGTTTTAAAACTATTATCAGCTAAGAAACTCAATACACCTGGTATTTCAATTGCTCCACTTACTTCTTGTGTTTTTTCATTTAGCACACCAAATAACACTAAATTTGCATGAGAAGACGTATCAAAATGCCATTCATATGCTGCTAATTTCTCTGGTTGTACTTGGTGTAAGAACTTAGCAGATAAATCACCGGCTAACATCGATAACAACGTTGATAGAAAGCCAATAATCATCGTCATTTTCAGTGCTTTACTATGATAACTTCTATCTTCTGGCACTTTATTACGTAGTAGTTTGAAAGCTGCTACAGAAGCTAGTACAAATGCCATCGTCATGCCTGCAGTTGTAATAACATGGAATGATCGTACTATAAATGATGGATTAAACATTGCCTCAAACGGTTGGACATTAACCATTTTGCCTTTTTCCATTTCAAAACCGGCAGGTGTATTCATAAATGAGTTCACTGAAGTAATGAAAAATGCTGAAAATGAACCACCGATAATAACTGGTATACTTATAATAAAGTGAGTCCATTTACCTTTAAATCTGTCCCAGGTATATAAATAAATACTTAAGAAAATTGCTTCAAAGAAAAAAGCAAATGTTTCCATAAATAATGGTAAAGCTATTACATGACCACCCATTTCCATAAATGTTGGCCAAACTAATGATAGTTGTAACCCGATAATTGTACCTGTTACAACACCTACTGCTACTGTGATGGTATATGCTTTGGACCATCTTTTAGCTAATGCAATATATGATAAATCATTTTTGCGAATACCTAAAAATTCTGCTATTGCAAACATTAAAGGCATACCGACACCTATCGTCGCAAAAATAATGTGTACTGCTAATGTCATGCCGGTTAAAAATCTACTTATTTCAACGGTATCCATTAATTAAATCACCTATTTCTATTTATTTTGGCAACACAATGAAGTTAATTATAATAGTTATAACTAAGAGTTTAAAATATTAAGTGCTATGAAATTGAATATAATTTTAACTGATTTCACATTTTAGCCATATTTAATTTTTGTTAAAAGTTAAATTGTATTACAATAAATAGAGATAAATTAAAGGAGAGATGAAATTTGGATGACGTTATTATTTATACGCAAAATGACTGCCCACCATGTACTTTTGTGAAAAACTACCTAACAGAACACAATGTTGAATACGAAGAAAGAAATATTAGCAATAATCAATATCGCCTTGAAATGATGGATTATGATGCATTTTCAACACCTTTCATCTTATTAAAAGGTAAACCCATGTATCAAGTAGATTTAGATGAAATAAATAGTATATTAAAGATAGACAATTAACATGCAATAATAACTAGCACCACAATGAGACAATTTTCTAAATGGAAATAAAAGTGTTTATAGTCAGTTGTACATTACACAAAAAATTCTGTTGACAGATTTTCCACTACAATATGCAAGATGGTGTACATAGATTAAAAAACTATGTTTCAATCAAATTTGATGGAGAACCTTAATTTGATTGAAAACCATAGTAAGATAACCACAAAATAATACAATATATACAAAAAAGACGCCCTAGCAATCTAGAGCGTCTTTAAAATAATTACTTAGCATAATTATTAACTAATTCAATAACTTCTTCTTGAGTAGCACAGTTAATTGCGCGATCTGCAAGTTCAGTCATTTCATTTTTACTTAAATTATTAATTTGTCTTCTTGCTTTTAAGATTGATGTTGCACTCATAGAGAACTCATCTAATCCTAAACCAAGTAATAATGGGATAGCTGTTGAATCTCCAGCCATTTCACCACACATACCAGTCCATTTTCCTTCTTTATGTGAAGCTTCAATAACTTGCTTAACTAAGCGTAATATTGACGGATTGTATGGTTGGTATAAATAAGAAACACGTTCTGACATACGGTCAGCTGCCATAGTATATTGAATTAAATCATTAGTACCAATACTAAAGAAATCCACTTCTTTAGCAAAAACATCTGCTAATGCAGCTGTTGATGGAATTTCAACCATAATACCTAATTCAATATCATCAGAAACATCATAACCTTCATTTTTAAGGTTTTCTTTTTCTTCTAATAATATTGCTTTAGCTTGGCGGAATTCATTAATTGTTGCAACCATTGGGAACATAATATTTAATTTACCATAAACTGAAGCACGTAATAACGCACGTAATTGTGGTCTAAAGATATCTTGTTGTGCAAGACATAAACGAATCGCTCTATAACCTAAGAATGGATTCATTTCTTCTGGTAAATTTAAATAAGATAATTCTTTATCTCCACCTATATCCAAAGTACGCACAACAACACGTTTACCGTTCATTGCTTCAAGTACTTCTTTATAGGCTTCAAATTGTTCCTCTTCAGTTGGCATTTGGTCTCTACCCATATATAAGAACTCAGTTCTATATAAACCAATACCTTGTGCACCATTTTCAATAACACCTGGTAAGTCATTAGGCGTACCAATATTTGCTGCAAGTTCAGCATGAACACCGTCAACAGTCACTGTATCAGCATCACGCAATTTTTGTAATTCTTTTTTATCTGCAAAGAAACGTTCACGTTTATCTTGGTAAGCGATTAATTCGTCTTCTGTTGGATTGATGATGACATCACCTTCTAATCCATCAACGATAATCATATCACCTTGTTGTACTTCATGAGTAATTGATTTAGTGCCTACAATTGCAGGAATTTCTAAAGAACGACTCATAATTGCTGAGTGACTTGTTCTACCACCAATGTTTGTAGCAAATCCTTGTACGAATTCTTTGTTTAATTGTGCAGTATCAGAAGGTGTTAAATCATTACCTACAATAACAACGCTTTCATCAATCATACTTGGATTTGGAAGCTCAACACCTAAGATATGCGCTAACACACGTTTAGAAACGTCACGAATATCTGCGGCACGTTCTTTCATATATTCGTTATCCATTGATTCGAATATTGTTACAAATTGTGTAGTCACATCTGTCAATGCAGATGCTGCATTAACATTTTCATTTTTAATTTTATCTTGGATTGGTTGAATTAATTCAGGGTCATCTAAAACTAATAAATGTGCATCAAATATAGCAGCTTTATCAGCACCTAGTTGAACCTCTGCATTATTTCTAATCTTAGTTAACTCAACTTTAGAAGCATCAATCGCATTATTAAATTTAGCAACTTCACTTTCTACATCAGTGACTTTTTCATTTTTATCAAAAGTTAAGTCTGGCTCAACTAATAAATAAGCTTTAGCAATTGCAACACCATCTGATGCAGCAATACCTTTAATTAATTTAGACATAATTATTTAGTCAATCCTTCTTTTGATAAGACGTCACTGATTGCTTGAATTGCGTCAGCTTCATCACTTCCGTCAGCGTAAATTGTAATTTCAGCGTCTTTACCTACACCAAGACTCATAACACCCATGATTGATTTTAAGTTAACTTTTTTACCGTTATACTCTAATTGAATATCTGAATCAAATTTTGAAGCTGTTTGAACTAACATTGTTGCTGGTCTAGCGTGAATACCAGTTTCGTCAATAATTACATATGAATTTTGTTCCATAATTACATTTCTCCTTCGTATAGTTAGAATCTTCAATATTATTACAATACTAACTTATTTTATAATTTAACTTTACCAAAACCAAGTCTCAAATTCAATTCGTTTAAAACCGGTTTCAATAAAATTTATAAATCGCAAAGCTATTATAGCACCTACATGACATTTTTAATAACATTTTCGCACTTTTGAATGTGATCTTTTCCAATTTTGTTCATAAAATAATAACTAATTGAAGCTGAAACAGCTTGTCCTACAATTGGAAACCACTTCGTTTGTTTAGCTGCAGTACGTTTAGCAACATCTCTAATGACAACTTTCAATATAGCACTTGAAATTCTTTTACCTATAAATTGACTGCCTTGAATCGCTGCTGCCGACATAATTCTTTCTTTAACATCATCACTTAACTTATTAACTTGTTTATGATCTAAACCATAAATTTTATTTACATCTTCTATAATATCTTTCATCAATTTTAAATCTACACCAAAATCTAAACCTGGTATGGGTACAATACTCATTCCAGATGACAGTAGAGATTTTTTCTTTACTAGTGCTTCTGCTCTGTCACGACGTTGCTGTAATTCTTCTGACGTTACTGGCATACTATTTTTTTCGTTAATTTCTTCTATATTTAAAACTGAATTACCTAATTTATTAGTGAAATTAGTTGCTATTGAATTTTTAAAGCCCATTTTCTAATCACCTTTCTTTTATCAGTAAGATGTTATACCCCAATTATAGACTTTTAAAGCTTAACATCGACAAAAACAGCCTTTAAATATTTTGAAGGTTTGTAATGTGGGTTTGTTTTGAAGTCTTTTGGTAGTCCCATAACTTCAGATATTTGATATTCAACACCAGCATCTTCTAATGTATTTTTAATCGTATTTTTAAATTGTTTCAACGGTAAAACACTTGAATTGGTACAAAGCAATAAAGTTCCTTTAAAAGATAATATACTTAGTGCACCATTGATCAACTTGTCATAATCTTTTTGTACTGAAAATGTGCGTTTCTTACTGCGAGCAAAACTTGGTGGATCAATGACAATTGTGTCATATGAATGATGATGTCGTGCAGCATATTTAAAGAAGTCAAAAGTATCCATAACAAAGATATACTGCGTTTTCGGGTCGATACCATTTAACCCAAAATTTTCCTCTGTTAAGCCACGAGATCTATTTGCTAAATCAACACTCGTTGTTGAACGTGCATTTTGTGCTGCAATAACTGAAAATGCTCCAGTATAACTAAATAAATTTAAAACATTTTTACCATCAGAGTATTGATCTCTTAACTTTTTTCTTACTTCTTTTTGATCTAAAAAGATACCAGTCATTAAACCATCTTCTAAATCAACATTATAAAATGTGAAGTTCTCTTCAATAACAATTGGAAAATCTGGCGCAAGTCCTTCAACAAATCCTCCACTATATTCACTATCTTTAAATCTAATTTTTTCATAAATAGAATCAAAAATGAAAACGGCTCTAATCGCTTCAAGTATCATGTATTTAAATTTATAAATACCTTTTGAATACCATTGGATTAAAAAGTGGCCATTATAGTTGTCAATTGTCAAACCACCTACACCATCACCTTCAGCATTAAATAACCTAAAAGCATTCGTACCATCTATATTGTAATAATATTGTCTTTCCTCTAAAGCATCTTTAAATAATTTTTCGAAAAATTTAATATCAACTTGATCTTGTTTATCATAAGATAATACCCATCCTAAACCTTTATGCTGTCTTCCAACATAAGCAGTAGCAATATATTGTTCTCTTTCTGTGATTAAATGGAATAAGTCTCCTTCTTTTAAATGATCATGCTTATAAATATCGTCTTCTTCTATTAATGGGTAACCATTTAAATATTTTGTTTCTTTACCTTTATTTAATGTTGCTAATTTCATTCGATAACAACCTTTCTTATTCTCTTAATATTGTTTCATCATATAGTATGCGCTAATTTTAACTTACTCTTTGTATTATCATCCGCATTATAATTGACAAACTTTTAACGATTCATAGTCGATTTTAACAAACTACTGAAATAATTGATATGACATAACTACGATTTACTTTTTATTCCAAAATTATTCATTAGTTTTTAACTAAAAAACAAAAAGGTACTATTCCCAATTTAATACATTGAGTAATAGTACCAATTAAATTAATATTTCGTGTTTTCAGGTTTCTCTCTTAATTGTAAAGAGTAAGAAATGATTATCGCTAATAACATAATAAATAATGTTGGTGTAATAAAGACAGATAACAATAATCCATGAATCATAATATTAATAAATTCAGTTAACAATTTAAAGAATAAAATACTACCCATGAATAATTGTAGATAATATAGTTTACCTTTTAAATTGTATGTTAACGTTGTAGCAATATATGCAATAATGATAAAAATTAACAGTAATAACGTTACCCATTCAATGACATATTGTGTTTGAGATAATTCCCAGTCACCAGACAAGAACAATGAATTTCTATTATTAAATTCTAAAAATGTGAATAAGAATAAAACTACTCCACAAATTAATTGAACATATAACGGTTTAACCCATTTAGGTTTTCTCATCCAGTTTGGAATATCATCCTCTTGAATATCTACAATGTTTTTAACTTTTTGTTTAAACTTATCACGTTTAGCTCTGATTTTATCTAAATCGACACTTCTTCTTGTCTTACGAGCATATTCTGTTGTCTTATCTTGGAGTTGTTTCAAATGAATTTTCGTTTGATTTGTCACATTACCTTTACTTGTTCTAGATAATTCTGGCTCTTCTTCACCTAATTCTTGTTTCGTCAATGGTAACGCACGACGTAAGAATAAGAAGTTCCATATTGCCATCTGACCTAGTAACCACATAATAATAAAGAAAGTATTAACACTAAGAATATCTATAGATTCAATTTCATTAGCATCAATTCTACCGTACAAAGCAATTTGAGTAATTAAATAACTTATTCCATAACTTACTATAATCCACATATAATGGCTCTTTATATTATTGCTATTAAGTTCATCTTTATAAACAATGTAACCTATATGGATAGTAAAAGGAATTAAGAAAACTAAAGCAAATACGCCGTATACTTGCGTCATTAAAATTAAAGTAATAATAAAGTACATTATTCCAATAATTAAAAAGAATATGGATATGTCATAGTCATACTTGATTGTTCTAAATAAAGTATGTCCGATTAACATAACTACTATGCCGAATATAATTATCACAATTGCACTAACTATAGGGAAATTCCCTATAAAGCGACTCATTACTTTTATAATTTCACTAAAAAATGCATTTAAAAATTCCCATACATTATGTACGTGTGTGTTTACTTTCTTATCACCATTTAACTGTTTAATTAAAGGTAAGTTTATTAAAATAATGAGACCAGTGAAGAGTGAAACGATACCGATTAAATAGCTAAATATAATTTCGGCGTGTTTCCTAAGAAAAGACATTATGTTCACCTCAAAAATTATTATATATTAATCTACTGTTGTTGTCTTTAAATAAATGTATAAATGAGAGTAAACAAACATAAATTTTATATAAAATTCATGTCGTAATCCCACCCCTGCTAGATTGACTAAATTTGTAAAATATTGGTTTATCAACATTTTACAATCCAAACAGTTACTGCCAAATGTTGAATTGAAATGTGAAATGTTTTGTCCCAAGGTCTAAAAAGTTTATAAATAGCATAACTGGGTAAAATTAAAATGTAAACAATTTATATACTATTGGAGGTACTTATTATGTCAAAAGAAGAACAAGCAAAAAAAGCAGCAGAAAAAGCTAAAGAAGTAGAACAAGATTTAAAAGAACAAAAAGAGAATAAAACAGATGACATGGATCAAACAAAACAAGATATTCAAGATACTTTAAATTAATTAATATTTTTAATCAATAATATACTATTTAGTGTATTGACATTGTTTAACAAACAACTTACAGTAGAGTTAAATAAATAATAGAACGCACTAGGGGTGTTTTTAACTGAGATGAGGCTATTCCTCAAACCCTTCGAACCTGATCTAGCTGAAACTAGCGTAGGAAAGTGTTACCATAATATATAATACGCATATATTGTCACGCACAACTTTCCTATGGATGGTTGTGCGTTTTTTTAGGAGGAAATGATTATGTCAAAAGGTTTAAAACTATCTGAAATTTTAGTCACGGTTATGATTTCAGTAGTATTTGCAATTATTTATAACTTATGGTGGTTTGTTTACAATGGCATTCAAGTCGCTGGATTACATATTGAACAATTGACCAATGGTGTATGGTTTATGGCAGCTATTGTATGTTATTTAATTATTCCTAAACCCGGCATTGCTTTATTAGCAGAATTTGCAGCTGGTGCTGGAGAAACAATTGTTATGGGTCGATTTGATATTCCTACTATTATATATGCACTCATACAAGGTCTTGCTTGTGAACTGATCTTTTTCATTTTTAAATATAAATCACGTTCAGTTATGGTTGCGATGTTAGCAGGATTTTGTACTGCCCTAGCAGCATTCCCAATTGATTACTATTATGGTTACTTAAATGAAGTTGCAGGCTGGAATTTAATTTTATTTATCATATTTAGATTATTAAGTGGTATTTTCGTAGCTGGACTATTATCTTATTTAATAGTAAAGGCTTTAGACCAAACTGGCGTTACAAAATTATTTAGACCAGCATCTAAACAAGATTATGACAACTTATAAGAGGAGTTCTTGAAGTGTTAAAAGTTAGTAATTTACGATTAAAATATCCTAATGGTCAAAAGAAAATTTTTGACGATTTAAATCTTACAATTAAAGACAAAGAAAAATTATTACTATTAGGACCTTCTGGCTCAGGTAAAAGTACTTTGTTAAATGTTTTAAGCGGCATTGTTCCAAATTTAGTTGAATTACCATTAAAATATGATGAATTACATATCACTTCATCTAATGGCATTATTTTTCAAGATCCTGATAACCAATTTTGTATGCCTAAAGTATATGAAGAACTAGCTTTTGTTCTGGAAAATAAGCAAGTACCACGATATGAAATGACTGAACAAATAGAACGTGCATTATCTATGGTTAATTTGGATGTCACGCCTCACACATATATTAAAGACTTAAGTGGTGGTATGAAACAAAAATTAGCTATCGCAGAAACAATCTTACAACAAGCTGAAACTTTGTTCTTAGATGAACCGACTGCTATGTTAGATGATCAAGCTACTCAAGAATTATGGCAAAAATTAATTGACTTATGGCAAGACCAGACGGTTATTATCGTTGAGCATAAAGTGGATTATATCTGGGATGTCGTTGATCGTGCGTTATTAATGGATTATGATGGCAGTATTATTGCTGATGATCAACCACACAATATTTTACAGCATTATGAACATTTGCTTTCACAATTTGGTGTATGGCATCCAAATGCATGGAATGATGCACCTACTAACATATTAAAGACACCAACGCATAAGACTAAACTGTTTAATTTTAGTGATGGACAAGTAATAAGAGGTAAAAAAGCATTATTTCAAGTCGAGCAACTACCAATCTATACACATGAATGGATCGCAATTACTGGTCAAAATGGTAGCGGTAAAACGTCTTTATTAGAATCAATCATGCATTTAATTAAATACAAAGGTAAAATGACGTTCAAAAACCATACACTTCAATCTATTAAAGACGCAGCACAACATATGTTTCTAGTCTATCAGAATCCAGAATTACAATTTATAACAAATTCAGTTTATGAAGAAATAAATATCCAACACAATCATTTAAATGCTGAAGAAAGTAATGACAAAACGACACAATTGTTGCAGCTATTAAAGTTAGAAAGTGTCGCAAATCAACACCCTTTTGAATTATCTATGGGACAAAAAAGACGTCTCAGTGTCGCAACTGCTTTAAGCTCTAATGCAGACATCATCTTTCTTGACGAACCAACTTTTGGCTTAGATAGTCATAATACATTTCAACTAATTAAACTTTTTCAACAACGTGTGAATAAGGGTCAAACTATCGTAATGGTAACACATGATCAGAATATCATTGCACGTTATTCTACTCGACAATTAACTATCGACAATGGTCATTTAATAGACAGCGAGGGTGAATGTCATGTTTGAGCAATGGAAAAAACAGTATCATTTTATTGATGATGTAAATATTATAACTAAACTATTCTTAGGTATTGTATTATTTTTCTTCGTTATTTTTGTACATCATTTTGATTTTATGTTATACATCACAATGTTGATGTTAATCTATTTACTATTATTTAATGGAACCCAATATAAGATTACTATGCTATTTATTACACTAAGTATGGCGTTTGCCATTCTATCGTCTTTATTTATGATTTTATATGGTAAAGGAAGTCATACATTATTGCATATTGGTTTTATTAACATTACGACTGAAAGTTTGATTCGAGGATTACATGTCGCACTGAGAACA
This sequence comes from Staphylococcus simiae, assembly GCF_002902085.1. GTDB lineage: Bacteria > Bacillota > Bacilli > Staphylococcales > Staphylococcaceae > Staphylococcus > Staphylococcus simiae. The sequence goes on along the minus strand of NZ_PPQR01000025.1, from coordinate 13,614 downwards.
ATGACGATATCTTTTTATGGCATTTTAATTGCTTTAACATCACAAGTTGTGATGATCTTTTATAGTTTAATGCAACACCTAAAAGTCAAACCTAAAATAGCTTATGCCTTTATGGCTGCTATCAGAATGGTACCAATTATGGTAAGTTCATTAATTCAATTACGTCGTTCATTAAGCATTCGCTATCAAATGATTGATCGCTCTAATTACAGAGGATTCAAAAGAATAAAGCATCTTATCATACCTTTATTAAGTCAAAATATTAGAAAAGCACATCAATTATCAGTCGCAATGGAGTCAAAAGGATTTGAAGATGGTCCACGTACTTACTATTATTATGCCCCATTTTCATATAAAGATATTCTTTTTATTGCACTAACTACAGGTATTATTTTACTAGCCTATGTTGCTGCTCAATATATTCCTATTACAAATATCGGAGATGTTAGATTGGGACGAATAGGCTAATCACAATAATGAGTTCGTAGGTCGTATAGTTCGTTAATCCTCTGCTAAATTATTAGCTCGCTTAAAAACATAAAATTACCGTTCAGCAAACAAAAATTAATAGCCACACCATGTCAATTTCTCTATTGAGAATTAACACGGTGTGGCTATTTACTAATTATTTTAAAGCTTTATTAGCGATGTCATGTCGATAAAATAAATTATCACTATTAATTTTTTCTGCATTTTTATAGGCTTGTTGTTGTGCTTCTTCAACGGTATTGCCATTACCCATAGCTAAAATTACTCTACCGCCAGAAGTAACGAATTTACTATTTTCAGTTGTTAAACCACTAACAAAGAAGTTGTCATTCAATTCAAAACCCGTTACTTCATGTCCCTTTTCATAAGCATCTGGATAACCTTTTGATGCCAACATAACGCCAACATAAGTCTGTGGTTTCCATTCAAATTGAATTGGCGCTTTGTGTTCTAAATCAATGATATGTTGCATTAAATCACTATTCATACGACTTAATAATACTTGTGCTTCTGGATCTCCAAAACGGGCATTAAATTCAATGACTTTAGGACCATCAGTTGTTAGAATAGCACCAATGTATAGTAAACCGAAGAACTGATATCCTTCATCAAACATCGCTTTAGCAATTGGTTGAGCTATCTCTTTATTTGTACGCTTAAGTACATCCTCACTGATATGTGATACAGGACAATATGCACCCATGCCACCAGTGTTAGGCCCCTCATCATTGTCATAAGCACGTTTATGATCTTGAGCAATGCAATCAAATGGTACTGCATAGTCACCATTAACAAATGTCATTAATGAAAATTCTTCTCCTTCTAAAAAGCTTTCAAAGACAATCATTCCTTCTTCATCAGGACCGTACATCTGTTCAATGGCACTTAAAGCCGCTTCACGAGTATCAGCGATAATAACACCTTTACCTGCTGCTAGGCCGTCTTTCTTAATGACAACAGGTAATTCACAAGTTTTAACATAACTTTTAGCATCAGCTTTATTTTGAACTTCTTTATAATCTGCAGTTGGAATATTATATTTTTCCATTAACTTTTTAGCAAATAATTTTGAGCCTTCAATTTGTGCTGCTTGTTGATTAGGTCCAAAGACTTTGATACCTTTGTTTTGTAGTTTGTCAGTTAAACCATCAATGAGTGGTTGTTCAGGACCTATAACTACCCAGTCAATTTTATGTTCTAAGACAAATTGTATGATACGATTATGGTCTGATTCAGCTATTTCTGTATGAATTTCAGCAACAGGTTCCATTGCAGCATTACCAGGTATGACATAAACTTGTTCAACTATTTTAGATTCATTTAATTTATATGCTAGTGCATGTTCACGACCACCAGCTCCAATTACAAGTACTTTCATCATATTAAATCCCCTTTTTAATTAATGCTTGAAATGACGCATACCAGTCATTACCATCGTAATTCCATATTTATTAGCCATATCAATGGATTCTTGATCTTTAATTGAACCGCCAGGCTGAATAATCGCTTTAATACCATGTTGTGCAGCCAGTTCAACCGTATCTCCCATTGGGAAAAAGCCGTCAGAAACTAAGACAACATCATCATTAATTTCAATTGCTCGTTCTAAAGCTATTTTTGCTGCGCCAACTCGATTCATTTGTCCAGCTCCAATACCCACAGTTTGCTTATTATTACTCAAAATAATGGCATTACTTTTTACTGATGGTACCACTTTCCATCCTAACAACATTGCTTCCCATTGCGCTTTCGTCGGTTGCTTATCAGTAACAACAGTCATATCTTCTTTAGTTACTAAGCCATTATCTTTATCTTGAACCAAATAACCACCAGATACCGAAACAAATTCTTCTTCATTATTATCTAGAGTCATGTCAATTGCTAATAATCGTATATTTTTCTTTTGAGTTAAAATATTCAAAGCCTCTGTTGAAAATTGTGGTGCAATCACTACTTCTAAGAATATACTATGTAGCTGCTGTGCAAGCTCAACATTAACCGGTCTATTTAGAGCCACAATTCCTCCAAAAATAGATTGATTATCAGCCTCATAAGCATGTTGAAAAGCCTGTTCTATATTGTCACCAATTCCTACACCACAAGGATTCATATGTTTAACTGCTACTGCTGCTGGTGTTTCAAATTTTTTAACTAATGATAGCGCAGCATCGGCATCTTTAATATTGTTATAGCTTAATTGTTTACCATGTAATTGTTTAGCGCCGGCAATGGTATGTTTGGCATCTGTTGTTCTTACAAAATATGCTGACTGTTGAGGATTTTCACCATATCTTAACGTTTCTTTATCCCCTTTGAAGAAACGTACAATGGCTGCATCATATTCTGCCGTATGTTCAAATACTTTAACCATTAATGACTGTCTAAATTCTTCATTTAAACTGTCATTTTGTAGACGCTTAATCACTTCATTATAATCAGCTGGATGCACTATTGTTGTCACATGTTTATAGTTTTTCGCAGCTGCTCGTAACATCGTAGGTCCGCCAATATCTATATTTTCAATGGCATCTTCTGTTGTAACATCTGGATTGGCTACTGTTTGTTGAAATGGATATAAATTAACTACAACCATATCAATTAAGTCTATCTGTTGTTCATTTAATTGTTCTAAATGTTGAGGTTTATTACGATCAGCTAATATTCCTCCATGTACAGCAGGATGTAGTGTCTTAACTCGACCATCCATTATTTCTGGAAAATGTGTAAGCTCTGACACAGAATGTACTTCTATGTTAGCTTCATCTAAAACACGTTTAGTACCACCAGTTGAATAAAGTTCATAATCTAAGGAAATTAAAGATTTAGCAAATTCAACAATTCCTGCTTTATTTGATACACTTAAAATAGCTTTTTTCATTACTTTAAAACTCCTCTATTTTACAATTTTAGCTATAACATTTGGGTATAAGTTATATTCTAGTTGCTTAACTTTGTCCTCTAAGGTTTCTATCGTATCGTCCGTACTAATATCACATTGTTGTTGTGCAATAATTTCTCCCGTATCCATACCACTATCAACATAATGAACTGTTGAACCTGTAAATTTATCTCCACTATTAAATGCTTGGCCTATTGCGTCAATCCCCTTATATTTCGGCAATAGCGAAGGATGAATATTCAAAATTTTACCTTCATAGGCATTGAGTAACGTGTCACCGATTAGTCTCATGTAACCAGCTAGAATAATCCATTCAACTTGCTCTTGTTGTAATAAATCAACAAGTTTATGTTCATAATGAACTTTTGACTCGAAATCTTTAGGCTCATTAATATGTACCGGTATGTGATGTTTTTCTGCTCTATGAATAGCATAAGCATTAGCCTTATCTACATATAATGCAGTAATCGTTATATCCTTTAATTTTCCTTGTTCTACGTGCTCAACAATATTTTCAAAATTACTTCCCGAACCTGAAGCGAATATGGCAATCTTAACCATTGTTAGACCCCCATTAAGCGTATAGATTCGTTATCTTGAGCAATAACTTGCCCAATGTGATAGGCATCAATACCTTGTTCTTTTAAAATATTTAGTGTGTGATCAACATCTTGTTGCTCAACAATAACTGTATAACCAATCCCCATATTAAACACGTTATACATTTCATTCGTTTCTATATTGCCTTGTTGTTGTAACCATTCAAATATTTTAGGTGTTGGAAAACTTGTTACATCAATTTCAGCTGTGACAGTTTCTGGTAATGCTCTAGGTATATTTTCATAAAATCCACCACCAGTAATATGTGTCATAGCTTTAATATCTACTTGTTTTGTCAAAGCTAATATTGGCTTAACATATAATCTTGTAGGTTCAAGTATTACATCTAAAAATGATCTGCCTTCAAAATCAGAATTCAAATCTATATTGGAGTCTTTAATTATCTTTCTAACTAAACTGAAACCATTTGAATGTATCCCACTAGATGCTAAACCGATAATTGCTTGTCCAACTTTAACTTTAGAACCATCAATATATTGATCTTTCTCCACGGCGCCCACTGCAAATCCAGCAACGTCATATTCCCCTTCATGATACATGTCGCCCATTTCTGCAGTTTCACCACCGATTAAGGCAGTATTAGTTTGTTCGCAGCCATCACTTACACCCTTAACAATTTGTTCTATAATTTCTGGAACAACTTTATGCGTTGCAATATAATCTAAAAAGTACAGTGGTTCTGCACCCGTAGTTAAAATATCATTGACACACATCGCCACTGCATCAATTCCAATTGTGTCATGTTTATCATTATCAATTGCTAGTTTCAGTTTAGTACCTACACCATCTGTGCCTGATACTAAAACGGGCGCAGTCATATTTAATTGTGATAAATCAAAAGTTGCACCAAATCCCCCTAATCCACCAATAACTTCTTTTCTCATAGTACGTTTAACATGGCTTGACATTCTTTCAACCGCTTCGTATCCTGCATGTATATTTACACCTGATTGTTCATATGCTTTAGACATTTAAATTTCCCTCGCTATCGAAATAATGTTTATTATTAGCAATATATTGCTGTTGTCGTTCACTTAAATGCTTTTTGTAATTATTTTCATAATCGTACAATCCTGCAGGATAATCACCTGTAAAACTTTCTACACATAAACCATTATATGGTGCATCATAATCAAGTCCTATAGATTCAATAAGACCATCAATACTTAAATAAGCTAAAGAATCTGCGCCAATATAATCCTTGATTTCTTCTGGTGATTTACTAGCAGAAATTAATTCTGCAGTTGTTGATACATCAATACCATAAAAACTTGGAAACATAAATTCTGGAGATGCAATTCTGACATGTACTTGATTCGCCCCAGAATCTTTTAACATTTTGACAATTCTTTTAATTGTTGTACCTCTAACAATTGAATCATCAACTAAAATAATATTTTGACCATCCACTATATCTCTCACTGCAGATAACTTAACTCTTACACCTTGTTCTCGTAATTCTTGTGTGGGTTGGATAAATGTTCGAGCAACATATTGATTTTTCACTAATCCCATTTCATAAGGTAAGCCAAGTTGTTCGGCATAACCACTAGCTGCTGATAATGATGAATTTGGAACGCCTATAACCATATCAGCATCCACAGGGCTCTCTTCAGCTAGTTTTTTACCAGACGCCTTACGTACAGCATGAACATTTTTCCCAGCAATAGTTGAATCCGGGCGTGCAAAGTAAATGTATTCCATAGCTGAAATTGCAGTCGTTGTATGATGTGTGTAGGATTGAACCCTAATCCCTTCGTCATTAATTACTACATATTCTCCTGCATGAATATCTTGAACATACTCAGCACCGAGAACATCAATTGCGCATGTTTCACTGGCAATAATATACGTATTATCTTTCATTTTGCCAACAACTAGTGGTCTAATCGCATTAGGATCTACTGCACCATATAGTGCATCTTTAGTTAAAATTGCAAATGTAAATCCACCTTTAACAATACGTAAACTTTCTTTTAGTGCTTCTTCAAACGTAGGTGCTTTACTTCTTCTAATTAAATGCATAATCACTTCTGTATCTGAAGATGAATGAAATATTGCCCCCTGCTTTTCTAAATTTCGACGTAATGATTGAGCATTAATTAAATTTCCATTGTGACAAATACCAACACTCATATCATAAAAGTGATATAAAAATGGTTGAATATTTTCTATGCCTTTGTTACCTGAAGTGGCATAACGTACATGTCCAATGGCATGTTGATAACCTTTTAATTGTTCCATTTGCTGATCTTTAATCGCTTCAGTTAATAAACCTAATCCACGTTCACCTTTTAAAGTGTTATGATCGGAAACTACTATACCAGCACCTTCTTGCCCACGATGTTGCAAACTATGCAACCCCATGTACGTTAGCTGTGCTGCTTCTGGATGGTTCCATATACCAAACACACCACATTCTTCGTTTAATCCTGAGTAGTTAAGCATTTAGTAATTGCTCCTTCCCAAAGCATTTTAATATCAGACACTGATTCACTTAGCGTTGTATGAGGTGTTGTCACTTTAAAATGATCACTATCTGTAAGCTTACCAATTTCAAGTGCATGTTCAATATTTAACGATTGATCACCTTTTACGATTACAATGTAACGCCCTTGTGTTTCACTGAATAATTGTGCATCTGAAAGGTCAATGTTGACATTTAGGCCAATACCATAATGAGCGCTAATTTTAGCAAGAGATATTAATAATCCACCTTTTCCAACTGTTTGAACATGAGATGCTTGACCTTGTCTTATTGCGTTTTTGACTGCTTCTCCGCGTGCAACTTCATCACTTAAATCAAGTGCTTCAAATTCATGATTCACTTTATGGTAAAGTAATTTTTCTAATTGACTTCCACCAAAATCATTTCGAGTATCACCTACGACATATACTTTATCGCCTACTTGTGGTTCAAAGTCTTCCAAGAATGAAATGTCTTCAATTAATCCCACCATTCCAACAACTGGTGTTGGGAATATTGATGTCCCTTTTGTTTCGTTATACAGAGATACATTTCCTGATACCACTGGTGTTTTTAAGATTTCACAAGCTTCTGACATACCTTTAGTTGAATCGATTAATTGTTGATATATTTCTTTCTTTTCAGGTGAACCGTAATTCAAGCAATCTGTCATTGCAAGTGGTGTTGCACCTACAGCAATTAAATTTCTGTATGCTTCAGCGACAACCATCTTGCCACCTTCATATGGATTATTAAAAACATATCTAGCTTCTCCATCAATTGTTGAAGCAATAGCTTTATTAGTTCCTTCCACTCTAACAACAGATGATTGTAATCCTGGCTTAATTATTGTGTTAGCACCTACTTGTTGATCATATTGATCGTATAAATGATGTTTAGATGCGATTGTTGGATGTTGTAATAATTTAAAGAACACATCTTTAACATCAACTTCGCTGTAATCATTTTTAGACGTATTATATTCTTTTTGGTGGCCTTCTAAAACATAAACAGGTGCTTCATCAGCTAGTGGTTCAACTGGTATATCAGCATAAACTTCGTCATCATATGTTAAAACAAAACGATTAGTATCAGTTACTTCTCCTATTACTGCACTATCTAATTCATGTTTATCAAATAAATCTAGAAACTTTTGCTCTGTTCCTTTTTCTACTACTAATAACATTCTTTCTTGAGTTTCTGACAGCATCATTTCATAAGGAGAGATACCTGGCTCTCTTGTAGGTACTTGATCTAAACGTAAAATTAAACCGCTACCACCTTTCGCTGCCATTTCAGATGATGATGAAGTTAATCCTGCTGCACCCATATCTTGAATTCCAACCAATTCATCATATGTAATTGCTTCAAGCGTTGCTTCCATTAATTTCTTACCAACAAAAGGATCACCAATCTGAACTGATGGTCGTTTACTTTCACTCTCTTCAGTTAACTCTTCTGAGGCAAAAGTTGCACCATGGATACCATCTCGGCCTGTCTTTAAACCTACATAAATAACGGAATTACCTATACCTTTAGCAGTACCTTTTTGAATCATATCGTGATCAATTACCCCGACACACATTGCATTTACTAATGGATTACCATCATAACGTTCATCAAATTCAATTTCTCCAGCAGTTGTTGGAATACCAATACAGTTACCATAACCTCCGATACCACTAACAACACCTTTTAATAATCGTTGGTTTTGTTTAACATCTAATTCACCAAATCTCAAACTATTTAATAAGTTAATAGGTCTTGCACCAATTGATACAATATCTCTAATAATACCGCCAACGCCAGTAGCTGCACCTTGATAAGGTTCAATTGCCGAAGGATGATTGTGTGATTCTACTTTGAACACGACAGCTTGATTATCTCCAATATCAACTACTCCAGCACCTTCACCAGGCCCCATTAATACATGTTCTCCAGTTGTTGGAAATTGTTTTAAAAATGGTTTTGAATGTTTATATGAACAATGTTCACTCCACATAACTGAGAAGATTCCAACCTCTGTAAAGTTTGGTTCTCTACCAAGAATGTCACAAACTTTATTATATTCAGCATCACTTAATCCCATATCTTGATATAGCTTTTCAACTTTAATCTCTTCAACACTTGGCTCAATAAATTTAGACATGTTGTTCCCTCCAACTTTTAACCATGGCTTCAAATAATTTAATACCATCATCGGTACCTAATAGTTTTTCCAGTGCACGTTCTGGATGTGGCATCATTCCACAGACGTTACCTTCTTTATTCACAATTCCAGCAATATCATCATATGAACCATTCGGATTATTCACATATTTAAGAATAATTTGATTATTTTCTTTAAGACTATGATATATATCCTCAGTGCAATAATAATGTCCTTCTCCATGTGCTATTGGGTAAACGACTTTTTCGTTTTGTTCATATAAGTTAGTAAATGCAGTGTCATTATTAACTACTTCAAGTTCTTCGTTACGACTTATAAATAAATGAGAATCATTATGCAATAACGCTCCTGGTAATAGGCCAATCTCTGTTAAAATTTGGAAACCATTACATACACCTAGTACTGGTTTACCTTCTGCTGCCAAACGTTTTACTTCATTTATAATAGGTGCTACGCTCGCCATAGCTCCTGATCTTAAATAATCGCCAAATGAAAAGCCACCTGGAATAAGTACACCATCAAATCCTTGTAATGATGTTTCGCGATAATCCACATATTCCGCTTCAACACCTGTTTTTAGTGCGGCATTTAACATATCTCTGTCACAATTAGATCCCGGAAAAACAAGAACTGCAAATTTCATATTATGCATTCTCCTTATCTTCAATCACTTTGTAGCTATATTCTTCTATGACTGTATTCGCAAATAATTTTTCACTTAAGGTTGTAATAATGTTATGAACTTTATCGTCACTTGCTTCATCAACTGTCATATACAATACTTTACCGACACGAATATCATTTACTTGAGAATAACCTAGATCGTGAACTGCTCTATTTAATGCTTGCCCTTGTGTATCTAATACTTGTGGTTGTAATGTGATATGTAATTCAATTGTTTTCATTATTTTAAATCCTCCAGTTTAGTTAAAAAAGTTTGGTATGTTTCTATTAAAGAACCTGTATCATTTCTATATACATCTTTATCAAAATTTGTATCTGAATATTTATCCCAAATACGGCATGTGTCTGGGGAAATTTCATCTGCTAATAAAATACTACCATCAGAAGTTCTACCAAATTCTATTTTAAAATCTACAAGTCTTAATTCCATTTCTGCCATTAAATTAATGAGTACATCATTAATCTTTAAAGCCATTGCTTTTAAAGTTTGAATCTCTTGATCGTTAGCAATATTTAATAATTTAATATGGTCATCAGTGATAAGTGGGTCGTTTAAGTCATCATTTTTATAGAAAAATTCAACTAAAGGTTGTTTAAATTCCTCACCTTTAGTAAAACCAAGTCGTTGAGTTATTGAACCACATGCAATATTTCTAACTACTACTTCTAATGGAATAATTTCAACTTTTTCAACTAATTGTTCTGTGTTAGATAATTGTTTAATAAAATGACTTTTAATTCCTTTGTCTTTTAAATAAACAAATATTATAGAAGTAATTTGATTATTTAATTGTCCTTTACCTGCCATAGCATCTTTTTTAGCACCATTGCCTGCTGTTACTTCATCTTTATATTCCACTAGTAATTCATTATTAATGTCTGTAGCATAAATCCTTTTAGCTTTACCTTCATATAATAGCGTCATTAATTAGTCTCTCCCTTTGAACTTGTCATACATCAGTTGCTCAGTTTCATTAACATCATCTGTCAAAATTGTCATATGCCCCATTTTACGATTAGCTTTTCGTTCTGACTTACCATAAATATGGACATGCCATTCTGGATGGTCTCCAAACTCATGTTCTAGTAGGTCTAAATCTTTACCAAGCAAGTTCATCATTACTGCTGGTTTAAGTATGTCTACTTTATGTGGTAGCGATTGTCCAGTTACAGCTAAAATGTGTGTATCAAATTGCGAATAATCACATGCTTCAATTGAATAGTGTCCTGAGTTATGTGGTCTTGGTGCTATTTCGTTAACATACAAATTATCTTCACTATCAATGAAAAATTCGACTGTGAATGTGCCAACAAAATGGATTGCTTTGATAATTTTATCCACTTCATGCCTTGCTGCTAATTCTTTATCTGTCCTAGCTGGTACAATGGTTTTAAATAATATTTGATTGCGATGTTCATTTTCTTGTAATGGGAAATAAGTAATTTGTTGATGATTGCCAATTGAAACAGTAAGCGAAACTTCTTTAGATATAGATAGATATTTTTCGGCAACACATTCTTGCTTAGCAATTAATTCATATACATCATTTAATTGATCTTCACCATTTACTAAAATTTGGCCTTTGCCATCATAGCCACCGAACCGAGTTTTAACAATAAATGGAAAACCTAGTTTTGTTTTGACTTCTTCTATATCTTTTGAATCTTTTACTTCTATAAAAGGAACGATTTGGGTACCTGCTTGTAATAATGTTTGTTTTTCAGTGAGTCTATCTTGCAACAATTGAATCGCTTGATACCCTTGAGGAATATGATATTTTTTAGTTAATCGTTGTAACTGTTCTGCTGAAATATTTTCAAACTCATAAGTGATAACATCTGATTGTTCACCTAGTTGATTAAGTGCTTGTTCATCATCATAATTGGCATGAATGAATTGATGTGCAACATATCGGCATGGACAGTCTTCACTTGGATCTAATACGATAACCTTATAGCCCATCTTTTGTGCAGATTGAGCCATCATCTTTCCAAGTTGTCCACCACCAATGATTCCAATAGTTGATCCAAAGCTAAGTTTATTGAAGATCATTTTGCATTTCCTCCACTTTTTGGATTAAAGTTTTTTCGTAATTTTCCAATTTTCCTGCTAATAATTGGTCGTTAATACTTAGTATTCTTGCTGCCAGTATTCCAGCATTTTTAGCTCCTGCTTTACCTATAGCTGTTGTTGCAACCGGTATACCACCTGGCATCTGAACAATTGATAATAAAGAGTCTAATCCTTTTAAGCTTTTAGATTCTATTGGTACGCCAATAACTGGCAACGTCGTCATTGATGCCACCATACCAGGTAAATGTGCTGCTCCACCGGCACCTGCTATAATCACATCGATATTATTTTGTACTGCCTCACTGGCGAATTGCACCATCAAATGTGGCGTACGATGAGCCGATACAACCTTTTTTTCGTACGGAATTGCGAAATAATCTAACATGGTACAGGCTTCTTGCATGATATCCCAATCTGATGAACTACCCATAATGACTGCTACTTTCACATTGTACACCCTTTCAAAAGTTTGAATTGTGATTAACTTTAGTTGTATATTATAGATATAGCATAACAAGCAATTTATGCTTTTTCAATCAAAAATCGAACTTTAATTTTAATTTTTGATTTAATTTACGTCTTTTGCTATAAAAAGTTGTACCAAATACTAGTAACGTTAGGTTATGAAACAATAGGAGGAGAAATTTTTATGGTTGCTAAAATTTTAGACGGAAAACAAATTGCCAAAGAATACAGACAAGGTTTACAAGAACAAGTTGAAGCACTTAAAGTACAAGGCTATACACCAAAATTATCTGTTATTCTTGTTGGCAATGATGGGGCTAGTCAAAGTTATGTGAGATCCAAAAAGAAAGCTGCTGAAAAAATAGGTATGATTTCTGAAATTGTACATTTAGATGAAAATACAAGTGAAGAAGAAGTGTTAAATGAATTACATCGATTAAATAATGATGATTCTGTAAGTGGCATATTAGTACAAGTTCCCCTACCAAAACAGGTTAGTGAACAGAAAGTGCTAGAAACAATTAATCCAGATAAAGATGTAGATGGCTTCCATCCTACTAATATTGGAAAATTATATATTGATGAACAAACTTTTGTACCTTGTACACCTTTAGGTATTATGGAAATATTAAAACATGCTGATATAGATTTATCAGGTAAAAATGCGGTTGTTATTGGTAGAAGTCATATTGTTGGTCAACCAGTATCTAAATTATTATTACAGCAAAATGCAACAGTAACAATTTTACATTCTCGTTCCGTAGATATGAAATCTCATTTAAAAAATGCTGATATTATTGTTAGTGCCGTTGGTAAACCAGGACTTGTTACAAAAGAAGACGTTAAAGATGGTGCTGTTATTATCGATGTCGGTAATACTCCAGATGAAAACGGAAAATTAAAAGGCGATGTAGAATATGAAGATGTTAAAGAAATCGCAGGAGCAATTACACCTGTTCCTGGAGGTGTTGGACCTTTAACAATTACTATGGTACTTAATAATACTTTACTTGCAGAAAAAATGCGTCGTGGTATTAAGTAATACGTTAAAACAAAATTAAGATAATAATGATAAAGCTCAATAACGTTTAGCAATGTTTGATAAATGTTATTGAGCTTTTTTATCTTTACATTGAGATAAATCAACAACTCTTAAAGTCTGGAACAAATATTTCACACTTAAATTCAAGCATTTGGCACTAACTGTCTGCTTTGTAAAATGTTGATAAATCAAAATTTTTACAAAGCTAATTAATCATATTGTGATGGGATTATGAAATACATGTTATATAAAATGTATTCGTAAATGCTCATCTTATAAATTAATATAAAATCTATACATGAATTTTTGATGACGAGTCCCACCCACTATGACGATTTAAATGAACTACTTCCTCAATATTATATTTTTATATCGTCACCTTCTCTTTATTCATCTTTTCTATCATAAAATTATATTAGTAATGTCATTTTTAAAGTTCAAAACAGCTATCTTCATTATACTAATTGATTAAACATTACTTTATTTAATTATTATTACTAAATATAAAAGCTAACAATATTTAACGTATGATAGTGCATTTTAAAATGTTGGCATTTTAATAAAAGTCACATAATTTACAAATTATTAATTTTTATCAGAAAATAATTAAAATAAATATTTAAATTTTACTTTTAATAAGGTAACATTAGGACTATAGTATGATGCATGAATAAAACAAGTTAAGGTATAGTAATGTTAACAG
>NZ_PPQR01000024.1 GCF_002902085.1 Staphylococcus simiae | reverse complement strand
AAAATAGCTGTGAAAAAATCTATCGTCATAGATTTCTTCACAGCTAATCTTAGTATGTTTTTCAGGACTGATAAATAAAAAGTGAATAATTTAAAAAAATAATTATGCATCAGTCCAATTTGGGAGAAAACCTAAAAAACTTTAGTAAAAGGCTATACATCAGAGCTGATCTCAAATTATAGAACGTTTATGTTCACTATAGTCTTTAAACAATATTGAAGTTATGTTCCTAAAAATGGATATGTATTCTTATTAAACACACCACAGTAAGAAGTCCAACGTCTTCCTATTTTGTACATATTTTAACCTTTCTAGCACTACAATAATTAAAAAAATAATGGATTAGTATAATTAAAAAATTAAAAATGATTAAGATTATGTTGTTTAGGGTATGTGACTAACATTAAAGGGGAAAGGATTTTATATAATGAAATCAAAATCAGTAAGTAAAGTATTTTGGGTAGCGTTAGCTATTTGTACATTATTTGTTGTTTACGGGGCTATATTACCGAAACAACTTGAAACAGTGACGCAACAAATTACGTCATTTATTGCTTTACACTTTTCATGGTATTATCTATTACTCGTTTTAGCCATACTTATTGTATGTGTTTATATCTTATTTTCAAGATATGCATCCATTACGTTAGGAGAAGAAGGAGAAGATCCGGAATTTTCATTACCATCTTGGTTTGCGATGCTATTTAGTGCTGGAATGGGCATAGGACTGGTGTTTTGGACTACAGCTGAGCCAATTAGTCATGCTTTTAAAATGACACCTATACATAAAGCTGGTACACAATCAGCAATTAACGATGCGATGCAGTTTTCATTCTTCCATTGGGGTATACACGCTTGGGCTGTCTACGGCATTGTTGCATTAGTATTTGCCTATTTTAGTTTCCATAAAGGATATCCAGGTCTCGTTAGTGCTACATTGGTACCTATTTTTGGTGAAAAAGCAATGCGTGGACCTATCGGTGGCGCCATTGACGTCTTAGCTGTTATTGCAACAGTCACTGGTGTAGCAGCTACACTTGGATTTGGTGCGTTACAAATCAATGAAGGATTACATTTCTTATTTAATGTGCCTAGTAATTTTACGATGCAAGTCATCTTAATTGTCTTAGCAACGATTCTTTTTACTTGGTCAGCATGGTCAGGAATTGATAAAGGTATCAAAATATTAAGTAACATTAATATGGCTTTAGCGTTTGTTGTGTTATTGGGTCTATTTATCGTTGGTCCAACATTGTATATTTTAAATACATTTACGAATGGTTTAGGGAATTATATTGCTAATTTCTTTAGTATGAGTTTAAGAATTCCTTCTGGCGGTGAAAAATTCCAATGGCTTCAAAATTGGACTATATTTTACTGGGCATGGTGGATTTCATGGGCACCATTTGTTGGTATTTTTATTGCTCGTGTTTCAAAAGGTAGAACCATAAAAGAATTTATCCTTGGCGTCTTATTTGTACCAGCCGTCGTATGTTTTATCTTTTTCGCAGTATTTGGTGCATCAGCAATATACTTACAAGACCATCATATTGCTAACATTGCTAAAGAAGCGACTGAAACGGCAACATTCGCAGTATTAGGACATTATCCATTAGGCTTTATTCTTAGCCTATTAACTTTAGTAGTTATTATGATTTTCTTTGTCACATCTGCGGATTCTGCGACTTATGTTTTAGGCATGTTAAGTTCTAATGGTAATATCAATCCAGCTTCATTCGTTAAAGTAAGTTGGGGTGTCATTATGGCGTTATTTGCCATAATTATGATTTATACAGGTGGCACGCAAGCAATTCAAAATTTATTAATTATTGCAGCACTGCCATTCTCTATAGTTATTATCGTCATGATTTGGTCGTTACTCAAGTCACTAAGCGAAGAAAAGCCACGATCAAGTCAAAAAGTATTAATTAAACATCGTGATGCCGATATTTTACAATACAAAACGTCACAAGACATTGACAAAGAATAATGATATTTAAAGTTTCATTCAATTTATTTAGGGAATATAAATTAAGAAATATAGTACGACATTCGATTAATTAAGAAATTTTTAAAATGTTAAATTTAAAAGGTTTAGAAAAAAATCAGATGGGTACATATTTTATATGAAATTCAAAATTATATATAACTAAGGAGGTGTCGTAAGGGGTGAAACGACTTAAAAACTTTATCCTTGGCTTATTAATCGTAGTTATCGTTGGCTTCCTATTATTTATGTATATTCAAGATAGTCGTATTACAGAATATCAAGACTATTTCTTACAATTTAACTGGTTCCAACCATTACTTATCACATTAGCAGCATTGCTAATTTTAATAGGTCTAATACTAGTGTTTAGTATCTTCAAACCTACACATCGAAAACCTGGACTTTATAAAGAATATGACGATGGTCATATTTATGTATCACGTAAAGCAGTTGAAAAGTCTGCTTATGACACAATTACTAAATATGATCAAGTTAGACAACCGAATGTTGTCGCAAAACTTTATAACAAGAAAGACAAATCTTATATCGACATTAAAGCTGATTTCTTCGTGCCAAATGATGTACAAGTTCAATCATTAACAGAAACGATTCGTGAGGATGTTAAAAATAATGTTGAACATTTTACAGAATTACCGGTACGCAAGTTAGAAGTTAATGTAAGAGATCAGAAAACTTCTGGTCCTCGAGTGTTGTAAGGGAGGGATATCATGGCTGATAATAATAACCAAAATGGACAAGACTCTACACAACAAGTGATCGACTTTTTGAAAGTTTATAAATGGAGAATTATCGGATTCTTAGCATTTTTACTACTAGCTATATTATTCCTAACATTAGGATTTTGGAAAACGATATTAATCGTTGTCTTATGTTTAATTGGTGTAGCAATCGGGTATATGAAAGACCGTAGACAAGATTTTATGAATTTTTTAAATAGATGGAGTTAATTCATCTATTTAAAATAAAGTAATAACACAATAAAAAATAAAAAGATAAAAGAAAAGGAGAATTTATTATGGCTGTAGATAACAATAAAGCAAAACAAGCATATGATAACCAAACTGGAGTTAATGAAAAAGAAAGAGAAGAACGTCAAAAACAACAAGAACAAAATCAAGAACCTCAATTCCAAAACAAATTAACTTTCTCTGATGAAGTAGTTGAAAAAATCGCTGGTATCGCTGCACGTGAAGTTAAAGGTATCTTAGATATGAAAGGCGGATTAACTGATTCATTCACTAATGCATTTACAAGTGGTAACAATGTAACACAAGGTGTATCAGTTGAAGTTGGCGAAAAACAAGCTGCTGTAGATTTAAAAGTCATCTTAGAATATGGCGAATCAGCACCAAAAATCTTCCGTAAAGTAACAGATTTAGTTAAAGAACAAGTGAAATATATCACTGGTTTAGATGTTGTTGAAGTTAACATGCAAGTTGATGATGTAATGACTCAAAAAGAATGGAAACAAAAACACGAAAAAAATAATGACAACAATAACCAAGACAGACAAGGTTTACAATAAGTCATGAAACGCAAAAAATCGCTTAGCACATTGCTAAGCGATTTTTTTGCGATTTTTTAAGTTGAAAAAGCATGTAAAGTAGTTGCTACATTCACTGACAATTTTGGGTTCTCTATGTTCTATTTATCAGTCTTAAGGAATAGAGAACCATAGTGCCAACTTTTCACTATAATCAAATTATAGCTTCAGCGGATTGTTGACTTTAATGTAAGTATAATGATGTGCTTCATCTTCTAAACGCATTGTTGTCACACATTTATAGTCAATCATAGGCGAGAACATTGTATCTTTAAATTCATTAATACGTTCATTATAAGTGACTTGCTGATTATGATCACTAACAGTAACAAAACTTTGTTCAATTTGCTCGAATAACTCAAGCAAAATATGCTGTACATTTTGCCATAGGTCATGCTCTAACGCCTGTACTTCAGAATATTGAGCAATAGTAAGGATGATTTCACCAAGATGATTTTGTACAGTTGAATAGAACGCTTTGTTAAATACTGATGTTTTAGAATCTGTCAAGATACGTGATTTTTCATGGAAATGATCTGTTCGATACCCCATCTTATTCAATTGTGTTTCATCGATACGTAGTCCTTCAAAGTCTCTGATGTACATTTTATCGATAAGCCCATTATCTTTAAAAGTAGCAATCGTATTTTGTAAATGTGCTTCTAAAGCAATGCCGTATTTTGTAACTAAAGGTACAACTAAACCTAATAAAGCTTTACTATACATAGTAATCCATAACTGTGCTGCTTGTTCAAACGAGCAGTCTGGCATTGTTTGTTGATATTGTTTGATTAAAGTAATAACTGGTGTCTCATCATTATAAGGGTAGTTAGCAACTAAACTTGATGGAATAACAGGTGTAACGTTACTTGGAATAAGATCATAAATATTTTGTCTAAACAATGTACCTAATTGTTCACTACGTTCTGTTTGATAGTCACCTTTATCATTCGCAGTATAAAAATGAATGCCAGCAATTTCAGCAATGACATCTGCATGGTCACGATTGAATAATGTATCATTAGCCAATATATCATTTAAGATTTTCGTCATGATAGGTCCATTATGTGTTGTTTGTTCTGATAATGTACGTATTTCCCCGGTAATATGAACGTTGGTAGACAATTTTATATGTGGCAGTTGACTAGGAAATTTAGGAACTAACGTTCTAAAAGATAAACCAGCATAATAAGGCAATGTCTTACTACTCACTCTAATTAGTTGCTGATCAATTTCTAATTGATAGTCACGATGTAATACATCAGTTAATTGCCAAGGATGAACAATCATGACATGATAATCATCAATATTGATATCTGAAAACTCAGTTTGTAATTGTTGAACTAATTCTGGAAACTGTTCGCGAATGATTAGATTATAGTCCGTATCCAGAGACATTGTACGACTTACCGTTTGATGTATTAACATGACATTTAAATCTATCACTTGTGCAAATTCTGATGAATATTTAAACGTTTCAGCAGCATTGAGTCCTTTGCGTAATTTGGCACCTGGATGTAAAGGATGTCCTTCAATCACTGATTGTTCTGAACGTAAATAACTGTCTTCATTTTGAGTGATTAAATCATATAATGGAACATGATGCTGTTGCATTGTATAGTATTGATAACTAAGTGCAAACGACATATTATTCGCACTATTAATCAAATCTTGACGGAATTGTTCACTCGCAGCATTTTGATACTCAGGTTGCTCATTTAAAATAATATCTAGTAATTCATTTGGATGTTGTATGCGATAGACGTCATGATGACTCGTATGACGTAAATAAAATGGTCCAATGACATCGATACGATTGAAGGCATGTTGCCCTATAATTGGCGCATATAAGATTTGTTGAGACTGTGGGAAAGAAATTTCTAGTACTTGTTCACTAGGGATATCTAAAGACGCGATAGCGGTCTTATTAATAATACGACTATGTTCAGCAGCATGTACTAAATTTTCTCTATGTAGTGAAGTGACGAGACGCTGAGTGATTTTATCCCTACCTTGCAAAATATATGCTTTAAAAATGCTAGCCCAATCATTATCATATTGTTGTAAAAAATGATAAGTTTCAACTTCATTTTGATTTAATTTTAATTGTCTTTCTTTATACATTAAATTCGATTTCATAATTCACCTCATAAAATATTTTACAAAAATAAAATTGATTTGTATAATCCATATTAATGATAATGATAATTATTATCAATAAATTCAAATAGGTGGAAATTTTATGACAAAGTATTTCTTTATCAGTTCTTTTCTACTATTTTTGGGAAATTGGATTGGACAAATAGGGCTAAATTGGTTTGTACTTACTACATATCATAACGCAGTTTATCTAGGAATAGTCAATTTTTGCCGGCTTGTACCAATTTTGTTATTAAGTGTTTGGGCAGGTAAGATAGCTGATCAATACGATAAAGGGAAACTGTTGAGAATGACGATAACTTCTTCTTTTTTAGTTACGTCGATATTATGCGTTTTAACTTATAGTTTTTCAGTTATCCCTATTGTGGTTATCATTGTTTATGCAACATTAAGAGGAGTCTTAAGTGCTGTAGAAACACCTTTAAGACAAGCTATTTTACCAGATTTATCTGACAAATTATCAACCACAGAAGCAGTATCCTATCATTCATTTATTATCAATATATGTCGTTCAATTGGACCGGCAATTGCAGGTGTGATATTAGCAGTATATCATGCACCGACAACATTTTTAGCACAGTCATGTTGTTACTTAGTAGCGGCTCTGTTATGCTTACCATTACACTTTAAAGTGTTACCAGTAACTAAGGATAAACCACAATACTCATCATTTAAAGTGATTATGCAATATTTCAAATCACATTTAATTGGTAGACAAATTTTTATTACGTCATTATTAATCATGGCAACGGGTTTTTCATATACAACATTATTACCGGTATTAACTAATAAAGTTTTTCCAGGTCAATCAGAAATATTTGGTATTGCTATGACCATGTGTGCCATCGGAGGGATTTTAGCGACACTCATTTTACCGAAAATTTTACATTACATAGAAATGGTCAATATGTACTATTTAAGTTCTTTATTATTTGGCATCGTTTTATTAGGTGTAGTCGTAAATAACTTAATAATTATGTTTATTTGTATTACTTTAATAGGCTTATTTAGTCAGTGGGCGAGAACGACAAATAGAATTTATTTTCAAAATAATGTAAATGAACATGATAGAGGGAAAATACTAAGTATTATCATGATGGATAGGGGTATGATACCTTTAGGAAGTTTATTAATGAGCTTTTGTGCCGATATCTTTGGTATAGTTAACACATTCACAATTATGGGAATAAGTACGATAATTATTGTCGTTATATTTTTCATTATAAATAGTAAGTTAAAGTTGGAGGCAGAAAATCATGGTTAATCATGACTGGGAACATGCAGATAAAAATATTCAATATAGAGTACTAAACGCAATTGTTAAAGAACAAATATATAACGATCAAACGTTGGTTCATCATTATGAAGACAAACTGCAAATACAATATCATTGTCATATTTTAACAGTTAGCGTAGCAAGAAAGAGTGCACTACAGCGATATGTATTTACAGGAGAGATTACTTATAGTTGTGGTAATAAAGTTGTCAATATGACATCATTAGAATCACTACTTGAAATATTAAATAGATATTTTGACATTACTATTTCTAAGCAACTGTGGAAAGAGTTGATACATAGTCGTGATAGTTTACTTGAGTCATATAAACAACTGACACATAGGCAGTCGCTCATTAAACAAAGTCTGAAATTCTCGCGTTTACCGCAAGATATCAATTTTATTACATGGTTACAACATACGTCTCATTATGATGGTGTAGATGATTTAATGTATTCGGAAAGTATAGTGACAGAAGGTCATCCGACGCATCCATTAACTAAGACGAAATTACCTTTAACTATGAATGAATTGTCATTGTATGCGCCTGAATTTGAAAAGACGATACCACTACATATTATGATGATTGAACAACATCACATCGTCACTACTGCTATGAATCATGATGATGATTTTATCATGCATTTTGTGTTACCAGAATATGATAATCAAATTCGTATATTCATGAAAAGTTTAGGACTAAATTACAAAAATTATAAGGCGATATTAGTACATCCATGGCAATATGACCATACTATCAATAAGTCATTTAATGAATGGATTGAACAAAAAATATTAATTCCGACACCGTTTACTGTGAAATCGAAAGCAACCTTATCGTTTAGAACGATGTCATTAATCGATAAGCCATTTCATGTGAAATTGCCAGTAAATGTTCAAGCTACTAGTGCAGTAAGAACAGTATCAACAGTCACAACTGTGGATGGACCAAAATTAAGTTATGTCTTACAAGATATGTTAAACCAATATCCTAAGTTACAAGTTGCTATGGAACCATTTGGAGCGTATGCAGATATTGATGATGATAAAGCAAGACAACTCGCATGTATCATTAGACAAAAACCTGAATTAAAAGGATCTGGTGTGACAGTAGTGAGTGCAAGTTTAGTCAATATTAATCCTGTAGATCATAAAACTGTAGTAGATAGCTATTTAGAATGGTTAAATCATAAAATAGATGCTAATGGAATTAAAACATTTATTGCGCACTATACAGAAACATTGGTGACACCATTAATTGCTTTTATTCAACGTTATGGTATTGCACTCGAAGCACACATGCAAAATACTGTAGTGCATTTAGGTCCTAATTATGATATGTCATTTTTAATACGTGATTTAGGTGGTTCACGTATAGATTTGGATACATTACAATCTCGAATATCTAATATGGATATAACAAATCAAAGTTTATTAGCACAGTCTATAGAAGAAGTCATAGCAAAATTTCAACATGCAGTGATACAAAATCAACTTGCTGAGTTAATCCATCATTTTACCCAATATGAAGATGTCAATGAAGCAGAATTATTTGATATCGTAAGAACTAAAGTCCGTCATGCGATTGATCCACAATTAGACCATGCACAAGCATTAAAAGAAATCTTATTTGGACCAACGATAACGGTAAAAGCATTATTAAATATGCGTATGGAGAATAGAGTAAAGAAATATTTAAATATAGAATTAGATAATCCAATAGCAAAAGAGGTGTAGTACTGAATGGCACAATTAAATATTAATATTTCTAAAATTAAATATAACGCCAGAGTACTAAAAGCAATTTTTGAAAATAAAAATATGCAATTTACACCAGTAATTAAATGTATTGCTGGAGATAAAAAGATTATCACTGGGTTGAAAACCTTGGGAATCACTCATTTTGCAGAATCAAGAATCAACAATATTGTTAATATCAATGACCCAGATTTATCGTTTACATTGCTTCGAGCACCATCTCAACAAAATATTGAAACGATGGTGAACTTTGTTGACAGTAGTATTCAAACAGAAATGACAACAATCCAAAGCATTAATGATGTAGCTGGAGATTTAGGGAAAAAACATAAAATTATGTTAATGGTAGATTGGAAAGATCATAGGGAAGGTGTACTTACTTATGATGTTATTCAATATATAACAGAAATTATTCAGTTGCCGCATATTCATTTTATGGGTTTGGCATTTAATTTTATGTGTTTTAAATCACAGGCACCTACCGAAGATGACATATTTTTAATGAATCAATATGTAACTTCAGTAGAAAGACAATTAGGTTTTCGTTTGAAAATAATTTCTGGTGGCAATTCTAGTATGATTCCTCAATTGTTATATAATAATTTAGGTAAAATCAATGATTTAAGAATAGGGGAAACATTATTTAGAGGCGTCGATACCACATCAGATAAAGCTATCGCTATGCTATATCAAGATGCTATAACATTAGAAGCGGAAATTTTAGAAATTAAGCCAAGAATCAATACCAATAACAACGAAGCTATACTACAAGCAATTGTTGATGTTGGTTACTTAGACACGAAGATAGAACACTTACAACCAGTACAAGATAATTTAGAAATATTAGGGGCTTCTAGTGATCATTTAATGATTAATTTAAATAGCCAAGCGCAATATCGTGTTGGAGATGTCTTACAATTTCGTTTAAATTACGAAGCATTGTCACACGCAATGCATATGCAACATAATCATAAAGTTTATGAAATAGATGATAATATTGAGACAATCATTGACTATTTTGATGCACAAATACCTAATAAAGTTGAGCAGTGTTAAAGTGCTGAACTTTATATGATGTGGATGACACGATAAATTTTTGTGATGTATTATGACAAAGTAAAAGCATCAAATATTTATGGTTCTCTAAATTTTAAAGACTGGGATAACAAACATTTTACACTTAACATTAAGCATTGGGCAGTAACTGTCTGTTTTTCAATATGCTGATCAAGCAATGCTTTAAAAACTTAGTCAGTCTTGTCGGGGTAGGATGACGGCATAAATTTTATAGAAAATTTATATCTATTCCACGCCCAATTTGTGACTGAACTACATGAAGCAATTGAATAGCACAACTAAAATATAAGCTATATGACAAAATAGATAAACTTTATTAACTGGGGTTTAAATTTTGTCATATAGTTTTTTTATAGTTAAAAATAGACACAAACTAAATTCGCAACATTGATTAATGTTAAATATATTTATTACGATTACAAAACCATACATATAAAGAAAATAAAGTTAATATATTTAATCAAAAAAATATAGAACACTACTTGACAATGATAATTATTATCAATAGAATAAAAATTACAAGTTATACATAATAAGGAGTGGGACGATGAAAGGCCTAAAAACATTAAGTATATTTGGATTAATAGTCGCTTTATTTCTAGTAGCAGCATGTGGTAAGTCAGACAACTCAAATAAGCAAGCTGGTACAAAGAGTAAAGATACTATAGAAATAAAAGATCAAAATGGAACAACTAAAGTTCCAAAAAATGCTAAACGTATCGTAGTATTAGAGTATTCATTCGCAGACGCTTTAGCAGCATTAGATGTTAAACCAGTGGGTATCGCAGATGATGGTAAGAAAAAACGTATCATTAAACCAGTAAGAGAAAAAATTGGTAACTATACTTCTGTTGGTACACGTAAACAGCCAAACTTAGAAGAAATTAGTAAGTTGAAACCAGATTTGATTATTGCTGATAGCAGTAGACATAAAGGTATCAATAAAGATTTAAATAAAATAGCACCGACAATTTCACTTAAGAGCTTTGATGGTGACTATAACCAAAACATTGATTCTTTCAAAACAATTGCTAAAGCATTAGGTAAAGAAAAACAAGGTGACAAACGTCTAGCAGAACATGATAAACTAATTAAGAAATATAAAGATGAAATTAAATTTGATAGAAGTAAAACAGTATTACCAGCAGTTGTAGCTAAATCTGGTGTATTAGCACATCCTGATAATTCATATGTAGGTCAATTCTTAAAAGAAGAATTAGGATTTAAAAATGCTTTAACAGATGATGTAACTAAAGGTTTAAGTAAATACTTAAAAGGACCTTATTTACAATTAGATCCTGAAAGATTAGCTGATGTAGATCCAGGACGTATGATTATTATGACAGATGGTGCAAGTAAAAATATTCCAGAATTTAAGAAACTAGAAAAAGATGCAACATGGAAAAAATTAAATGCTGTTAAACATAACGATGTTGATGTTGTAGATCGTGATGTATGGGCAAGATCTCGTGGTTTAATTTCTTCTGAAGAAATGGCAAAAGAACTTGCAAAACTATCTAACAATAAATAATAGTAAGGTGGAACTTAATGGCTACTAATGATATTAATAGCCAATCCGTTATAGGACAGAAAAGGAGAAAGCGCACAATACTCACATACGTTGTGAGTATGTGCCTTCTTTTTATTTGTATATATTTAAATATAGCGATTGGTTCATCTAAAATAACTTTTGACGATATATTACATTATGCAACAGGACATATTGATTCTAAGCCAACATTTTTACTTCATAACGTGCGTATGCCGAGAATGATTGCCGGTATCGTTATTGGGGGAGCATTAGCAGTTTCAGGTTTGTTAATGCAAGCTATGACGAGAAACCCTCTCGCATCACCAAAAATATTTGGTGTGAGTTCGGGTGCATCATTTGTCATCGTTCTAGTGACAGTACTGATACCATCATTAGAATATTATTCGCTTTTATTTGGTGTGATTGGAGCTTTTGTTGGAGGATTAACAGTATATACCTTATCAGGAGCTACACAAGGTATGACACCAATAAAATTAGCACTTGCAGGTATGGCAATTCATTTATTCTTCAGTAGTATGACTGAAGGGATTATTATTTTAAATGAAAATTCGAATGAACAAGTCATGTTTTGGTTAGTTGGATCCCTAGCTAGTATGAAATGGAATGAAATATTAATGATACTACCATGGATCGTCATTGCGATGATTGTAGCAATTGCTATTGGAAGACAATTAACAATCATGGAATTAGGAGATGACATTGCTAAAGGATTAGGTCAAAATATTAATTCAGTACGAATTATTATAGGTATCTTAGTTATTATTTTAACAGGTATGTCTGTATCAATAGCAGGACCTATTGGTTTCGTTGGACTGATTGTTCCACATATTGTTAAACGCTATGTTAACAATAACTATCTAATAATGATTCCACTCACTTTTATAATTGGTGCAGATTTATTATTATTATCTGACGTTTTAAGTCGCTTAATTACTTATCCGTATGAGTCGCCAGTTGGAATTGTGACTTCATTTGTTGGCGCGCTTTATTTCTTATATATTACGATTAGAGGGGTGAAACGAATATGATGACCATGAAACTCGCACGTCGTTATAGTATCGTTGTTGTCCTTTTAATTGTAAGTATTTTTATTAGTTTATGTGTGGGTTCTGTTTTTATTAATCCTCTTGATGCTTTACAAGGTATATTTTCACAAGATGATTTTATTTTAAATGAATATCGCATACCAAGAACGTTATTAGGCATTATCATTGGAAGCAGTCTCGCTATTTCCGGGGCAATCATTCAAGGTGTTATAAGAAATCCACTAGCGTCACCAGATGTCATTGGTATATCCAAAGGTGCAAGTTTAGCAGCAGTTATTATTATAATGGTCTTTCCAGCAGCACCATTATATGTGTTACCAATTGGCTCGTTTATTGGCGCACTAGCTGTAAGTGTGTTTTTATCATTTTTAATTTCAAAATTTAATGTTAAAGGTTCAAAATTAGCGTTGATAGGTTTAGCTATTGGTGCCATTTGTACAGCTATTGTACAATTTTTATTAATAAGAAATCCTCTTGATGCAAATAAGGCATTAGTGTGGTTAACAGGTAGTTTATATGGTCACGATATGTCTAATGTCATCACTGTATTGCCATGGTTCTTAGTTACGATTCCTGTGATGATGTTGTTTAGCTATCAACTGGATGTATTAAATTTAGGAGATGCGGTTGCAACAGCTTTAGGAGCTAAAGTTAAAATTCTTAAAATGGTGTTATTAATTTTAGCAGTAATCTTAGCAGGAGCGTCAATTTCAGTTGTAGGTGGAATTAGTTTCTTAGGACTCATTGCACCTCATATCGCAAGACAACTTATTGGCAATAAAACAATACATGTTATTGTGATGTCTGGTTTAATTGGAGCCATATTATTAACATTTAGTGATGGTTTAGCTAGAGGTATACATCCACCATTAGATATACCTGTAGGTGTTGTTATTGCTGTTATCGGTGCACCTTACTTTTTAATCTTATTGCGTAGAATGAAATAATAAGGTACAAACATCATTCTTTATTATAGATATAATGGTAAGAAATTTTTAAATAAACATGGATATCAGATTAAGACGATACATTAGGACAATAGTATAAGATAAATATTTAATTATTAGCTCGAGCTGATTTAAATCGGTTTGGGCTTTTTTTAGTGCTGAAATATAGACTTGAGAGTAAGAAACATTACTGAAATGACCTTGTCATCCAACCACAAATGTTAATATTTTGTGAAATTAATTAAAAAATATATTAAATTGTATTGACGTATAAAAATTTAAATATAAAATAACAGTGTAAGTTTATACGCAATAAGGAGTGGAATGATGAAAAGCTTAAAGTTTTTAAGTATTTTAGGGTTAGTGATGGTGTTATTGCTAACTGCTGCTTGTGGTAATAATAGTGACTCAAGTAAAAAAGCAGATAACAAAGATAGTAAAGATGGCATTGAAATTAAACACGTAAGTGGTACAACAATGGTACCTAAAGATCCAAAACGTATTGTAGCGTTGGAATATTCATTTGTTGATGCATTAGTAGCATTAGGTGTTAAACCAGTGGGTATCGCAGATGACAATATTAAAGATCGTATGATTAAACCATTACGTGAAAAAGTAGGTAACTATACGTCTGTAGGTATGCGTAAACAACCAAGTTTAGAAAAAATTGCTGAATTAAAGCCTGATTTAATTATCGCTGACAGCAACAGAACTAAGGGACAATATAAAGAATTAAGTAAAATTGCACCGACAATCGTCTTAAGAAGTTTTGATGGTGATTATAATCAAAACTTAGAATCTTTTAAAATTATTGCTAAAGCATTAGGAAAAGAAAAATTAGGCGAAGAACGTTTAGCTGAACATAAAAAGATAATGGAAAAATATAAAAAAGAAATCAAATTTGATAAAAATATTGATTTCTTAGCGGCTGTAGTATCACCTTCAGGACTATTAGCACACCCTAATGATTCTTATTTAGGACAATTATTATCTGATTTAGGTATGAAAAATGCTTTGAATGACAAAGTGACAAAAGGTTTAAGTAAATACTTGAAAGGCCCTTATGTACAACTAGACACTGAACGTTTAGCGGAAATAAACCCAGGACGTATGTTTATTATGACTGATAACACTGCCAGCACAGAACCAGCATTCAAAAAAATTAAAGGAAATCCAGTATGGAAAAAATTAGATGCTGTTAAAGAAAATCGTGTATATGTTGTTAGTCGTGATTTATGGTCAAGAGCAAGAGGATTAATTTCATCTGAAGAAGTTGCTAAACAATTAGTAGAAATTTCTAAAAAAGCACGTGAAAAGCACGACGATAAGTAAGGTGGGACATAATGGCTAACAAAACATGTATTGGCCATACCACTGATAAAGAACAAACAAGAAAACACACGTCTCTTATATTTATTGTGAGCGTGTGTCTTCTTGTTGTTTTTATGTATTTAAATACAGTGGTGGGTTCAGCGATTAAATTTAAAGATATTACACATTTTTTATCAGGTCATGTTGATTCAGACACGATTTTATTATTAAGAGATGTACGATTACCTAGAATGGTAGCTGCTATAGTTATTGGAGGTGCATTTGCAGTATCTGGTTTATTAATGCAAGCGATGACTCGAAATCCATTAGCATCACCAAAAATATTTGGTGTCACTTCTGGTGCATCATTTGTTATTGTATTAATCACTGTCTTGCTTCCTTCATTAAGTTATTTCTCAACAGTATTGGCAATGATTGGTGCATTTTTAGGTGGATTAACAGTTTATATTTTATCAGGTTCCACGAAAGGTATAACACCAGTTAAAATTGCTTTAGCTGGTATGTCAGTACATTTATTTTATATGAGTATGACTGAAGGTATTATTATTTTAAATGAAAATTCAAACCAAGAAGTCATGTTTTGGCTAGTAGGTTCTTTAGCGAGTATGCAATGGAATCAAGTTTTTCAAGTAATACCAGTCATCATGATTGCTATGGTATTGGCTTTAATGATAGGTCGCCAATTATCTATTTTAGAATTAGGTGATGATATTGCTCGTGGACTTGGACAACATACGAATCGAATTAGATTATTGATAGGACTAATAGTAATTATGTTAACTGGATCATCTGTAGCAATAGCTGGTCCAATTGGTTTCATTGGATTAATTATTCCACACATCGTTAAAGGCTATGTTAGTCATAACTATACTATTATGGTCCCCCTGACTTTTATTTTGGGAGCTAATTTATTACTCATTTCTGATGTATTAAGTCGCTTGATAACGTATCCATATGAATCACCAGTAGGGATTGTAACATCGTTTGTTGGAGCGATGTATTTCTTAATCCTAACAATTAGAGGGGTGAAACAGCTATGACAATACCTCAGTTAATTAAACGCTATGCGATCGTAATCATCTTATTAATAGGTAGTATCCTTTTTAGTCTATGTATTGGAGCGGTAATAATAAAGCCATCAGAAATTATAAATGGACTTATAGCACAGAATAATTTTATTTTAAATCAGATTAGAGTCCCAAGAACCTTGCTCGGATTAATTGTTGGGAGTAGTTTAGCCATTGCGGGTGCAATTATTCAGTCAGTCATACGTAATGATTTAGCCTCTCCAGATGTTATTGGTATTACTAAAGGTGCGAGTTTAGCAGCAGTAATTATCATAATGTTATTTCCAGCAGCACCTTTATATTTACTACCTTTAGGATCATTTGTTGGTGCATTATGTATTAGCATTTTTTTAGCGATACTTATTGCCAAATTTAATATTAAAGGCTCGAAACTAGCATTGATTGGTTTAGCAGTAGGTGCAATTTGTACTGCCATTGTTCAATTTTTATTAATCAGAAATCCATTACAAGCTAATGTTGCATTAATATGGTTGACTGGTAGTTTATATGGTCGTGATATGACAAGTGTCTATACGGTTTTACCATGGTTTGGCGTAACGATACCATTCATTTTGATGTTAAGTCATCAATTAGATGTATTGAATTTAGGTGATGATATTGCAACTGCTGTTGGCGCTAGGGTTAAAGTGACTAAAATGATATTACTAGTGTTGTCTGTCATGTTAGCAGGAGCAGCTATTGCAGTAGTTGGAGGTATAACATTTCTAGGATTAATTGCGCCACATATTGCTCGTCAAATTATTGGTCATAAAAGTTTACACGTTATTTTAATGTCAGGTTTAATAGGGGCACTATTGTTGACTTTTAGTGATGGTTTGGCGCGTGGTATACATCCACCATTAGATGTACCAGTTGGCGTTGTTATTGCGATTATTGGTGCGCCATATTTTTTGATTTTATTAAAAAGAATGAAATAAAGCATGGATATCAAACTATTCATGCATCTGCCATCCTTTGATAATTGATGTAACACATTTGGTGATCAATCATTAGACTATGATGTAGTATATATATTTGACATAATGATTTATTTAAAAGTTTAATCTTAGCAAAGGAGCATTGAAAATTTAATATGTTGTTATTGACAACAACTGACTTGATGAAAAATAGTGCTAAGTTAATAACCGTACTCATGAGTCTTACTAAGATAGTTCTAAGACATAAATCTTTTGAAAATTATTTCTGTCGTGATCATTGTTCTTTTTTCGGTTATTGTATTGAAAATACCTGCATTTTAGCGTATATTTATATACTGTAATTATTCATTATTATGCATAGATAATCATTTTTGATTTAAGCCTTATCATATATCAAGTTTAAATGAAGGACATTAAGCGATATCGAAATAAATAGAAATGGATTGATAATATGGAAAGCTATTCTAAGAAAGAGATAGTGAAGGGCAGACTAAAATTTATCATTATGTCTTTAATAGGTATTATTTTATTCCTAGTACCTATCACTGTCACTGAAGATGGTCAGAAACAAACTACATTACCCGTGGCATTTTTAGCTGGTTTATTAAAAGATATTCTTGGAGATGTAATGCCTATTTTAATTGTAATTATTATTACATTATCAGGAATTTTAACCATTTTTTGCTCTACAATATATAGAGATAAATTAAAGCCGCAAAGTTTACTAAATAACGCTTTTAACGTTAGAATTGGTTGGTTAATTTTACGTATTTTAGCAGTTATTTTTGTGTGGATGACTTATCTACAGATTGGACCTAAATTAATATATTCTGAAGATACTGGCGGATTATTATTTACGAGTTTGCTTCCGACATTACTAGCAGTATTCTTTTTTGCGGCACTATTCTTACCACTATTAATGGAGTATGGATTGTTAGAAATGTTAGGACCTATTTTCAGACCTATTATGAGACCACTATTTACATTACCTGGACGTTCAACAGTTGATAACTTAGCTTCCTTTATTGGTGATGGAACAGTTGGTGTGTTGATTACGAGTAGACAATATGAAGAAGGTTTTTATTCAAAACGTGAAGCGACAGTAATTTCAACAACATTTAGTGTTGTATCAATCACCTTTGCAATTGTTGTGGCAGAAACTGTACGTATGCAAAATCAATTTTTTGCATTTTATCTATCTGTCATTGTGTCATGTTTAGTTGCTGCGGTGATTATGCCTAGAATTTGGCCATTAAATAAAATACCTGATGACTACGCAAAAGATGTTCCAGAAAGTGCTAGAACTGAAAGTTTACCTGAAGGAAAAACAGCAATTAGTCACGGATTTGATATGGCAACTGAAGTAGGTATTAAAGCACCAGGTTTTGTTGACTTCTTTAAAGCTGGATTTAAGACAGTGATAGATATGTGGTTTGTTATTTTACCAGTAGTAATGAGTATTGGAACAATTGCTACGATTATTGCGAATTATACGCCGTTTTTTGTTATTTTAGGTAAGCCATTTGTACCGCTACTTGAAGTAATGCAAGTTCCAGAAGCGGTGGAAGCATCACAAACAATACTTATCGGTTTTGCAGATATGTTCTTACCATCTATTTTAATTGAGAGTGTGCATAATGATTTAACAAGATTTATTATTGGTGCATTAAGTATTTCTCAACTTATTTATCTATCAGAAGTAGGCGGTGTAATACTAGGTTCTAAAATACCTGTTAGTATTGGTAAGTTATTCATGATTTTCTTAATTAGAACAATCATTACTTTACCTATTATTTCATTAATTGCACATTTATTATTATAATTTTTGGTTAAAGTGTTAAATAGAGGTTCTCTAACAAATTGGACTGATACATAATTAATTTTTCAAGCCTCGCTATGCCCAACCTGCATTGCATGAAAAAACTGGATAACCAGTTTTTTTGTGTTGGGTCCCTTCCTAGGGTGCTGTCTCAGCCTGTAGTCTTCGACTAGCACTGCTCCCTCAGGAGTCTCGGCTTCAAAATAATTTATATTTTAAATTATTCACTTTTTATTTATCAGTCCTATAAAATAGAGAGCCTAAAAAAATCAGCCATGGAGCCCTCAACCATGACTGATTTTTTTAAATACAATTTATTTTGTTAATTCATTGTAAACTTTTTGATCATTTTGAGTATAAATAATGTATTCGTGGTTATCAGTATCGATAATAACGCGATTGGTTTTACCAAATGTCGAACCAATTCGAGAAACGTCTTTGCTATCTAATTCAGGTACTGCATGAATATCTTGATCTTGTGAAATTTTTTTAATGTCACTTGTAGGAATTTTGATATCAGCGACTCTCCATTGAATACGCACTTCATTATTATCTTTTTTTACTGTCATTGCCATTATTCAAACACATCCTTTAAATATTTTGTAAATTCATCATAAACTAAAATGAAATCGTTTTCAAGTATTTATGTGATACTTTTTTAAAAATGTGTCATACTAATGAATTGGACCGAAAATATGTTCGTATTTTTATGTGGATTATGCTAAAATAATAACATTAATAAAGGAGAATGATGATGACAGGTAAAACACATGCATCTTGTGGCGTATTAGTAGGGGCACTTACGACACAATATTTTCATACTGATTTATTTTCTTCAGTTACAATAATTATTATTGCAACGATAGCAAGCTTGCTGCCCGATATTTGTCATACTCAAAGTAAAATTGGACGTCGTTTTAAAGTGATTAGTTTCTTTATTCGTTTATTTATCGGACATCGGACATTTACTCACTCAATTCTGTTTATTATATTAATCGCAAGTTTACTTCATCTTATATATACACCTATTTATTATATGGCTGCGGTTATTGCAGGATTAGCCTCACATATCATATTGGATATGCTTACCCCTAAAGGTGTGAAGTTACTGTATCCCTTACCATTTGATATTAAATCGCCTATAACATTCAAGACAGGTGGACTACTAGATTTATCATTGGCTACTGCTTTAACTATAGGTGCAGTTTATGTTTTATTTCAGACATACATAGATGATATAATGAACTACTGGAATATTAGATTATTTTAAAATGAAATAAAAAATGGAAATTAGGCTATGTAGGAGGCAAATTATGCTAAACAAAAATCAATTAGCTAAGTATAATCAAGACCATTTATATGAATATGAAAAATTAATGAGTACAAATGAAAAAGAAGCATTAGAAGAAAAATTAGCTACATTAGATTTAGAATTTATTAATAAACTTTATCAAGATTTGTATGTTAATAAGAAAACAATTGATGATGTGTCGTCAGTAACAGAAGTTAAATATGATATTAAAGAGCGATTTACTGCAGAAGAAATTACACGACTAGAACAAATGGGCTTAAATGCTATCAAAGATGGACAATTTGCAGTGTTATTAATGGCTGGTGGTCAAGGAACACGTTTAGGTTATAAAGGTCCTAAAGGATCATTTGAAATAGAAGGAACAAGTCTGTTTGAATTACAAGCAAGACAACTGCTTAAATTACAACAACAAACAGGGCATACTTTAGAATGGTTTATTATGACTAGTGATATCAACCATGAAGAAACGTTAGCATATTTCGAAGACCATAATTATTTTGGTTATGACAAAGAAGCTATCCATTTCTTTATGCAAGATAATATTGTTGCTTTAAGTGAACAAGGACAACTTGTATTAAATGAGCAAGGTCGTATTATGGAAACACCAAATGGTAATGGCGGTGTGTTTAAATCGCTACAGAAATCTGGAAATTTAGATTTAATCATTGATAAACAAATTAAATATATTTTCTTAAATAATATTGATAATGTGCTAGTAAAAGTATTAGATCCATTATTCGCTGGATTTACTGTTGAATATGATAGAGATATCACGTCTAAAACGATTCAACCTAAGCCGGGAGAAAGTGTTGGCCGCTTAGTAAATGTTGATAGTAAAGATACTGTATTAGAGTATTCTGAATTAGATACTGAAGTCGCTAATCAATTTAATAATGCGAATATCGGCATTCATGCATTTAAAGTCGGTTTCATAAAAAATGCTGTAGAACGAGAATTACCATATCATTTAGCAATTAAACAATTAAATCAACTAGATGAAAATTTTGGTGTAGTTAAACAACCAACTTTAAAATTCGAGTTATTCTATTTCGATATTTTTAAATATGCGACTAGTTTTGTAACGTTACAAGTTCCAAGAGCAGAAGAATTTTCTCCATTGAAAAATAAAGAAGGTAAAGACAGTGTTGAAACTGCTACTGAAGATTTGAAACGAATGAAACTAATATAGTATAGGCGGTGGTTATGATGTCCAAAATGTCACAAAATGACGATAAAACTTTCACAGAATCATTTAAGGATATCATTCCGTTATCTTTTGGAGAAGAAATTGGTAATGCTGCATCACATGGTTTAGCTGCATTCGCGACCTTATTGATTCTGCCATATGCAGCTGTACATAGTTATTTGCAATTTGGTACATTAGGTTCGATTAGTATATCCATTTATATTATTGCTATATTTTTAATGTTCATATCATCTACTGTTTACCATTCTATGCAAAATGACACACCGCATAAATATATTTTGAGAATAATAGATCATAGTATGATTTATGTTGCTATCTCGGGAACTTATACACCGATATTATTAATTGTTGTAGGTGGTTGGATTGGATGGACAGTGTTTATATTATTATGGGCAACAACTATTTGGGGTATTTTATATAAATCGATAGCTGTAAATGTCAATCACAAATTAAGTTTAATTGTTTATTTAGTAATGGGATGGGTTGGAGTAATATTACTTCCTATTATCTTTATCAGAACGTCATGGATATTTATTTTATTTATATTTTTAGGTGGCTTATCATATACAGTTGGTGCTTGGTTTTATGCTCAAAAAAATAGAAGTTATTTTCATATGATATGGCATGTTTTTATAGTTATAGCTTCTTTACTACACCTAATTGGAATTTTATATTTTATGTAATAATACTAAGCGTGGGGGTAAACCCCACTTTTTTTAATTAAATATCATTCTTATGGATGATTGTTATTCAAAAGTTAAAAGCATAAAATGGAAAAGTTATAAAATCATAGCGCTGAGACAGAAATAAATATTCTATAAAATTTATTTCGCAATCCCACCCTGACAAGACTAACAAGGTTTTTAAAACATTTACTTATCAACATTTTGAAAACTAGATAGGTACAGCTAAATGTACAATATCAAGAATAGAATACATTTTATCCGGAATGCTTAATAAGATTAATTTGTGAACTACAAGGAGAAATCAAATGAAATTGAAATCTATAATCACAGTATTTGCATTAATTTTAATTATGTTTATGGCTGCGATTGAAACATCAATTATTTCACTCGCCATGCCTACTATTAAACAAGATTTGCATGCTGGGAAATTTATATCATTAATATTTACAGCTTACTTTATAGCATTAGTCATAGCTAATCCTATAGTAGGTGAGTTATTAAATCGCTTTAAAATCATATATATCGCAATTATTGGAATACTATTATTTAGTATAGGTAGTTTAATGTCAGGTTTAAGTATTAATTTCCATATGTTAGTGATCGCTAGAGTAATTCAAGGTTTTGGTGCTGGTGTGATGATGTCATTATCACAAATCGTTCCGAAATTAGCGTTTGAAATACCATTACGTTATAAAATTATGGGAATAGTTGGTAGTGTATGGGGGATTTCGAGTATAGTCGGACCATTATTAGGTGGAGGAATATTAGAATTTGCTACATGGCATTGGTTATTCTTTATCAATATACCTATTGCAGTGATTGCAATCATATTAGTGATTATCACTTTTCATTTTCCAAATGAAAAACTGCAGATAAAGTTAAGTTTGATACTAAAGGTTTGACATTATTTTATATTTTTATAGCATTAATTATGTTTAGTTTGTTAAACCAACAACATTTATATTTCAATGTTATATCATTTATATTAGCTATCATTGTAGCAGTTACATTATTTAAAGTAGAGAAAAAATTAGCACAACCATTTTTACCAGTAGTAGAATTTAACAGAACTATTTCACTTGTTTTCGTTACAGATATGTTAACTGCATTGTCTTTAATGGGATTCAATTTATATATTCCTGTGTATTTACAAGAGCATTTAAAGCTATCACCCTTGCAAAGTGGATTAGTCATCTTCCCGTTATCATTAGCTTGGATTATTCTAAACTTTAATTTATATCGCTTAGAAAAGGTCTTTTCAAGAAAAACATTATACTTAAGTGCCTTTTCGTTGATACTTATTACAAGTATTATCATAGCAATAGGTTTGAAATCTCCAATCATTATTGCATTTGCAGTCATATTAGCAGGTTGTAGTTTCGGATTTATCTATACTAAAGATAGTGTTATTGTTCAAGAAGAAACTAGCCCGATTCAAATGAAAAAGATGATGTCTTTTTATGCTTTAACTAAAAACTTGGGCTCATCGATAGGTTCAACAATAATGGGGTATTTATATGCATTGAAAGTAGGTTGGTTTGGAGCGAATCTTCATAATGTATTAGGTGCCGTGTCAGTTATATTTATCATTTTAATTATTGTTTGGCTTACTATTTATAAAAATCAAACTGTCGAATCAAATAGATAGAAATTAAATAAATTTTGATGTAGTGTTATTAGAGTAGAAAGTATTTAATGCTTAACAAAGTAGATAGCATAAATACGTAGAAGTAATAAAAGGAGGACAATAGTTATGAATTCTTTAAAACATAGGTTTTATAATTTGTTAACTACATTGATTGTCCTCTTTATTTTTATTATATCAGGTGCTATATTTTTAATGTTTTTAGGATTCGGATTGTATGGTTTGAGTAGAATTTTAATTTATTATGATTTAGGAAGGTTTTCTTATAATAAAAATGGCTTTGATAACTTAATGTATTATGGCAGCTATATTCTTTTTGGTTATTTTATTATTGTTGCTGTAGAGCATTTAATGGATTATTTCAGGAAAATGTTACCTTCTAATCCTTATTTTAATGGAGCAACGTTTCATTTAATATCGTATGCAGTCATTACAACTTTATTTTACTTCATCATACATTTAAATTACGTGTACATTAATATAGACTTTTGGGTAATTATGGTCATTATCGGTTTCCTATATGTATGTAAATTACAATTTTATCCTGATAGTAAAAATTTAAATAATAAAGAATAGAGAAAGAAGTTTGAATCATTTTAGATTCTGACTTCTTTTTCTTAACAATTTTAGGGTAATTAATATTGATGAGAAAATTGTTTTTATTTCTAAAAGGAGGTTGCAGATGAATAATATTGATATATCTATAAGAAGACGTAACTTTATAGTAGCGGTCATGTTAATAAGTGCCTTTGTTGCTATACTAAACCAAACGTTATTAAATACCGCATTACCGAGTATTATTAGAGAATTGAATGTTAGTGAAAATACTTCACAATGGTTAATTACAGGATTTATGTTAGTTAATGGTGTAATGATTCCGTTAACCGCATATTTTATGGATAGAATTAAAACTAGACCATTATATTTAGCAGCAATGGGAACATTTTTAATTGGTTCTATAGTTGCAGCTTTAGCGCCGAATTTTGCAATATTAATGTTAGCGAGAGTGATTCAAGCTATTGGCGCAGGCGTATTAATGCCTTTAATGCAATTTACATTATTCACATTATTTAGTAAGGAACAACGCGGTTTTGCAATGGGCTTAGCCGGACTAGTGATACAATTCGCTCCAGCACTAGGACCTACCGTAACTGGATTAATTATTGATCATGCAAGTTGGAGAGTACCATTCATTATCATTGTTGGTATTGCATTAATCGCATTTATTTTTGGTTGGATATTTATCTCTAGTTACAATGAAATTAAATATACTAAGTTAGATAAAAGATCAGTTGTTTATTCAACATTTGGTTTTGGTATAATGCTTTATGCATTTAGTAGTGCTGGTGATTTAGGCTTTACAAGTCCATTTGTCATTGTGTCATTAATCATCAGTTTGATTATTATATTAATATTTGTAAAAAGACAGTTTAATATCAGTAATGCGTTATTGAATTTGCGTGTTTTTAAAGATAAAACATTTAGTTTTTGTACTATAAGTTCAATGATTATTATGATGTCAATGGTTGGACCGGCATTGCTTATTCCATTATATGTCCAAAATGGCTTGGGATTATCAGCTATGTTATCTGGACTAGTAATTATGCCTGGTGCAATTATCAATGGTATTATGTCAATTTATACTGGTAAATTTTATGATACTTATGGACCTAGACCACTCATTTATACTGGTTTCACGTTATTAATTACTACAACGATCATGTTAAGCTTTTTGCATACAGATACGTCGTACACTTATTTAATTATTGTCTATGCTATAAGAATGTTTTCAGTTTCATTATTAATGATGCCAATCAATACAACTGGTATAAATTCACTTAAGAATGATGATATATCTCACGGAACTGCAATTATGAACTTTGCTCGAGTTATGGCTGGATCTTTAGGTACAGCATTAATGGTTACACTTATGAGTTTTGGAGCGAAAATGTTTGCACCAACAGCAAGTGCACACTTAAGTTCAAATGAAATTAAACAACAATCTGTAGCTATAGGTGTAGATATTTCATTTGCTTTTGTATCAGTACTTGTTATCATTGCTTTTGGTTTTGCATTATTTATAAAAGAACCGAGAGAACTAGCAAGAAATAGACGAAAAGTATAATAGAAAGAAGTTAGTCAGTGATTTATAGGCTAACTTCTTTTTTTATTGATTGAAAAGATTTATAATTTATAGGAAAGACTACGTAAAGCTATGACATTTGTTGTTATGTAGATATATCAAATTATTTAAGGGGGATTTACTTTGTTAACGGTAGATCAAGTTAAAGAATTAGTAGGAGAGATAAAAGACCCTATTATAGATGTACCTTTAAAAGAAACTAATGGAATAGTTGAAGTTTCTATTAAAGAAGAAAAAGAACATGTTAGTGTTAAATTAGCAATGGCTCAATTAGGTGGAGCGCCACAACTCGATTTACAAATGGCTGTTGTAGAGAAATTGAAAGAAAATGGAGCTAAAACTGTAGGCATACGTTTTGAAGAATTATCAGAAGAAACAGTGAATAAGTTTAAGCCAAAAGAAGAAAATAAACCAAAAACAATCGAAGGTATATTGTCTCAAAATAACCCCGTTGAATTTATTGCTGTAGCATCTGGTAAAGGTGGCGTAGGTAAATCAACAGTTGCAGTCAATTTAGCAGTTTCTTTAGCTAGAGAAGGTAAGAAAGTTGGACTGGTTGATGCTGACATTTATGGATTTAGTGTTCCTGATATGATGGGAATAGATGAGAAACCAGGTATAAAAGGCAAAGAAGTAATACCTGTTGAACGTCACGGAGTTAAAGTAATTTCAATGGCTTTCTTTGTTGAAGAAAATGCACCAGTAATATGGAGAGGCCCTATGCTAGGTAAAATGTTAACGAATTTCTTTACTGAAGTTAAATGGGGAGATATCGATTATCTTATTTTAGATTTACCACCAGGTACAGGAGATGTAGCATTAGATGTACACACGATGCTTCCTTCTAGCAAAGAAATTATAGTTACAACACCTCATCCAACTGCTGCCTTTGTTGCTGCAAGAGCAGGAGCAATGGCTAAACATACTGAACACTCAATACTAGGTGTTATAGAAAATATGAGTTATTTTGAAAGTAAAGAAACAGGTAATAAAGAGTATGTATTTGGTAAAGGTGGAGGAACTAAATTAGCAGACGAATTACAAACTCAACTTTTAGGACAACTACCTTTAGAACAACCATCATGGAATCCTAAAGATTTCTCACCATCAATTTATCAACCAGACGATAATTTAGGAAAGATATATCAAACAATAGCGCAAAAAGTTATTGCTGCTACTAATAAATAGTAATAATATAAACTAAACGTACAAAATTTACTTTATTTTTGTACGTTTTTCTATTGTAATGATTTATAAAGCTGGTACAATATATTCTTGTAAAAAGAAAGTAACTAAAACTAAATTAAATCTTTTTACAAAAAGTTGTTGACTTTAATAATTAAAGTTGTTAATATATAAAAGTCGTCAAAACGACAAGTAATTTTTTAAGAAAGAAAAACAAAAGTGTAAAACTTACTATTGAATTCTTTCTTTAAACAATATAATATATTAAAAGTAATCTCAAAAAAAGTCATTGACTTCTAAAAAAAGAAGTTATATAATATGAGAGATTGAAAAAATAAATGAACATTGAAAACTGAATGACAATATGTCAACGTTAATTCCAAAAAACGTAACATTAAGTTACAAACATTATTTAGTATTATGAGCTAATCAAACATCATAAATTTTATGGAGAGTTTGATCCTGGCTCAGGATGAACGCTGGCGGCGTGCCTAATACATGCAAGTCGAGCGAACAGATGAGAAGTTTGCTTCTCTGATGTTAGCGGCGGACGGGTGAGTAACACGTGGATAACCTACCTATAAGACTGGGATAACTTCGGGAAACCGGAGCTAATACCGGATA
>NZ_PPQR01000023.1 GCF_002902085.1 Staphylococcus simiae | reverse complement strand
TCATTTATAACTATTATACATGAAATATTATTCAATTTATTATTAGTTTTCAAAGCAGATGCTATTCACTCAATAAAATATTTATTATTGGAAGATAGATAAATTTGTCTATTTTGAAAACCCTTACATTTATAATGACATACTCTTTGTCTCATTTACAAGTAAAATATTTGATAATTTTACACTAAAACAAATTGATTATTTCTTTATATTTTTTTCTTTTAAAAAACTAAAAAACCACTGAATTTTTATAGCTACAAAATTCAGTGGTATCAAGGGGTTTATGTTATTTGTCTTTGCGAGGTACAGGGTAAAAACCTTTATTAAATTGTTCCCACAATTTCGGTGTTAGCTGATGTAGGTCTTCTCTTTGTGGATCAAAGTAATTAACAATATCTTGTTCACGACCTTGTTTAATCTTGTCGATGAATTGTGGATCTAATAAAATTTCTCTGCCAAGTGCCACTAGGTCGACGCCTACATTTTCAATGGCATCTAAGGCATCATCTGCTGTAAACACTGACCCTATTCCAATAATTGGTTTACGACCATTAACAAAACGTTTGATTAAAGGTAAACGTTCTTGTCCTTCGTATTGACCTTCTCGTGTTTTAGCATGTGTATCCATCATAGATACATGAATATAATCAATTGCGGTTTGACAAAGCTTATTAACCAATTGTTCTGTAATATCCATTGTTATACCTGGAGATTCAGCTTCTTCCGGAGACAATCTATATCCTACAATAAAGTCCTCGTTGGCATATGTTTCTTTCGCTTTTACTACTTCATCAACTACTGCTAGTGCAAATTTATAGTTATCTGCCCATATATCATTACGACGATTATAATATGGAGACACAAATTGATGTATTAAGTAATGATTTGCACCATGGATTTCTACACCATCAAAACCTGCTTCAGCTACACGTCGAGTTGCTTCTCCAAAATCTTTAATTGTTTGTTCTATTTCTGTAGCTGTTATTTCTCTAGCATGATGCTCATGTTGTTGTCCAAAACTTTTTAATGAAATTGCACTTGGTGCAACGGCATCACCATCAGGTGTTAAATTCGTAAGTGCTTGAGCGCCACCATGATGTATTTGAACAAGTGCTTTAGCTCCATTTTTCTTCATTGCAGCTGCTAATCTTTTTAAACCTGGTATATCAGAATCATGTGCCACTGATGGTTGTCCTGGAAATGCTTGACCAATATCATTAACATTACTTGCAGCATTAATAGCAATCGCCACATCTTTAGAACGTTTTTCAATATAAGGTAACTCTTCTTCTGAAATCGTACCATCATCATTAGATGATATATGTGTTAATGGCGCTAAGACAAAACGATTTCTAAGTTGAACACCATTGGGAAGTGTTAACGGTTCGAATAAAGGTTCATATTTACTATTCATTGATCATACGCCTCCTAAAATTAATGTAATGACTATAACATCAAGCTTGTTATAACTCCAATCATCTGTTTGATATTATTTATAAACGCTAAGTTTCGTAAAAAATTTCTATATATTAAAGTCCAGGTCATCTTTTTGCAGTGGCTAACGTATAAGATTTTATACTTTTTATTCAAAACAAAAATAACAGTACTACCCAATTTTTTCGGATAGTACTGTTATCTTGTGGCACGTTTTTATCAATTCAGTCATTTTTAATTGCCTGTTTTGACTGCTTAATCCAGACCGGTAAACGTTCTTCAAGTGTTTGAAACCCATATTTTTCTGTTTCTTTTATTTCATCCAATACTGATTGTTTTTCTTTTTTACGTTCATAATTTTTAAAGTAATCATTATCTTTTAAAGATAAATTTAGTTTTCCTTCATCATCAATAGACAAAATTTTAGCTTTAACTATTTGACCTTCTGATAAAAATTTTTTCAAATTATGCACGTAATCATCCATAATCTCTGAAATATGGATTAATCCTTCAGTATGGTTAGGGGTTTCTACAAACGCACCATAAGGTTGAATACCAGTCACACGTACCTTGATATGTTGGCCAATTTTGTAGTTATTCAACTTAATAACCCCTTATTTCGATTTACTTAACATTATTATCATAGCATAAATAGAAATTCGGGACTATTTAAAACATTAAAATATTACAATTTTCTGTAAAATACTTACACAACTAAGATGATATTCATGGGTGCTATCCCGAATTGGACTGTTACATAATTATTTTATAAAGTCTCGCACCCCAGCCTGCACATTTAGAGCTAGTTAGATTTACAATCTTTACTAGCTCTTATGCAATTGTTGCGCCAGCAATCAATTGTAATCCTTTAAAACTAGTTAGGTTTACAATCTTTACTAGCTCTTGCCCAACTTGCACACTATTGTAAAAATTCTTTGCTAAGAATTTTTCTCTGCTGGGGCCCTTGCCCAACCTTGCCCGTCTGGCACATTAAAGTAAAAATTTTAGTTATAAAATTTTTCTATGACGGGTCCCTGCATTGTCCGTAGAATTTCTTCGTGAAATTCTCTATGTTGGGTCCCTACCTCGGGTATCTCGGCTTCAAAATAATTCGTATTTTAAATTATTCTTTTTTTGTTTATCCGTCTCAAAATTTAGAAAATCTTAATATTACTCTTTTAACTTTATACAACAAAAATAAAACAAGATGATCACGATAATTGTAATCACCTTGTCTTAATTATACTTATATTTTAAAAAGTAATAACTTATTCTTCTACATCAATTGATTCAATGACAACGTCATGTACAGGCTTATCTTGTGGCCCCACTTTAGTATTAGCAATATCTTCTAATGTTGATTCACCTTCAATTAATTGACCAAATACTGTATGTTTTTGATCTAACCATGGTGTTCCACCATTCTTGCCATATGCTTCAACAATTGGTTGTGGCCATCCGCCATCTGCTAATTGACTTAGCATATTTTGAGGTACTTCTTTCATTTGCACAATGAAAAATTGTGAACCATTCGTGTTTGGACCAGCATTTGCCATTGATAAAGCACCATATAAGTTAAACGCTTCTAAAGAAAATTCATCTTCAAATGAGCCACCGTAGATGCTTTCTCCACCCATACCTGTAGCAGTTGGATCTCCACCTTGCACCATGAAATCATTAATCACACGATGGAAAGTAATTCCATCATAGTAACCATTTTTAGCATGTGTCACAAAATTTTCTACTGTTTTTGGTGCGATTTTTGGAAACAATTTAAAAGTCATGTCACCTTTATTAGTATGCATTACTACTTTAACTTCATCTTGTTGAACTTCTTTATTTAACTGAGGATAGTTAGCCATTTATATTCTCCATTCATGTTATGATACATATATATTAACATATTTTTAAGGGAGGAAAATAGCATGAAGCTATATAGATTTTCACATAAAACGGGCGTGTACGGCGTAGCAATCGTTGAAGAAAATGATGATGAAGTACTTGTACAAGTTGAACAAGTGATTAAACACCCTAAACAAGGCGATCTTCACAGTCCAAATGATACGGAAGGTGTCTTTTTTCATGAACGTAAAGCATTGAGTCATTTTGAAAAGCGCTATGCAAAACG
This sequence comes from Staphylococcus simiae, assembly GCF_002902085.1. Classification (GTDB taxonomy): domain Bacteria; phylum Bacillota; class Bacilli; order Staphylococcales; family Staphylococcaceae; genus Staphylococcus; species Staphylococcus simiae. The sequence goes on along the minus strand of NZ_PPQR01000023.1, from coordinate 32,771 downwards.
TTCACAATTGAGAGACTTTAATGTTGAAGAAATGAGTTACGAAGATTCACTACAACAAGCTATTACTAAATTGGAGAATGAACTTAAAGAGAGTGGAACTACTCATGCTGAGATGTCATTAGCAAGTTTGGCACGTTTAAAAGAAGATTATTCAATCCAATATAAAAAAAATTTCAATTAAAAATGACGTGTTTCTTCTTATTTAAAGATAACTAAAAATCAGTTTCTACAAGGAGTTGAGACGTTTTTCAGAACTATGCTATTCATGTATAATGAGTAGCATAAATATTTTTTAAAGGAGGACAACTTAATGAGTTGGTTACATATTGCGGTCATCTTGCCGTTAATATTCGCACTCATTATTCCTATCCTGTATAGATTTTTTAAACGTATACATTTAGGATGGTTTGTATTGCCTGTACCTATCGTCATATTTATCTATTTACTGTCTTTTATTCAAACGACGATGTCAGGTCATACTATAATGAAAAACTTAAATTGGATGCCTCATTTTGGTATGAATTTTAATTTATATCTTGATGGTTTAAGTTTACTGTTTAGTTTGCTTATTACAGGAATCGGAAGTTTAGTTGTATTATATTCGATTGGTTATTTAAGTAAATCTGAACAACTTGGTAATTTTTATTGTTATTTATTACTATTTATGGGTGCTATGTTAGGAGTAGTTCTATCAGATAATGTCATTATTCTATATTTATTCTGGGAATTAACTTCTTTTTCAAGCTTTTTATTAATTTCATTTTGGAGAGAACGCCAAGCATCTATATATGGTGCACAAAAATCCTTAATTATTACAGTTCTAGGTGGATTATCTTTATTAGGTGGCTTAATTTTACTATCGCTATCTACGCATTCATTTAGCATTCAATATATGATTCAACATATTAGTGACATTCACAACAGTCCATACTTTATCTTTGCCATGATTTTAATCATGATTGGTGCATTTACTAAATCAGCTCAATTTCCATTTTATATTTGGTTACCAGATGCAATGGAAGCACCTACACCAGTAAGTGCTTATCTACACTCAGCAACAATGGTTAAAGCTGGACTATATTTAATTGCTCGAATGACACCAATATTTGCCCTATCTGCTGGATGGATTTGGACTGTTACTGTTGTTGGATTGGTTACTTTGTTTTGGGCATCATTAAACGCTACAAAGCAACAAGATTTGAAAGGAATCCTTGCATTTTCCACTGTATCTCAATTAGGAATGATTATGTCAATGCTTGGCATTGGTGCAGTAAGTTATCATTTTCAAGGCGCCAATAGTCAACTATACGCAGCAGCTTTTACAGCAGCAATATTTCATTTAATAAACCATGCAACATTTAAAGGTGCATTATTCATGGTGACTGGTGCAGTAGACCATGCAACTGGTACACGTGATATCAAAAAATTAGGCGGTTTATTAACAATTATGCCTATTTCTTTTACTATTACTATTATTACAGCTTTAAGTATGGCTGGTATACCGCCTTTCAATGGTTTCCTATCTAAAGAGTCATTCTTAGACGCTATGATCAATGTTACACACGCTAATATCTTTAGCTTAAATGGGTTAGGTATACTATTCCCTATTGTAGCTATTATTGGTAGTATCTTTACCTTTGTCTATTCTATTAAATTTATTATGTCTATTTTCTTCGGTCATTATCAACCGGAAAAGCTACCAAAACAAGCACATGAAGTTTCAATATTAATGTTAATTTCACCAGCTATTTTAGCAATATTAGTTATTATCTTTGGTTTATTCCCTGGAATATTAACCAACTCTATTATTCAACCAGCAACACTTGCAATTAATCAGTCAACAATTGATAATATTGAGTTTCATTTATTCCATGGTATTACACCAGCGTTCATTTCAACATTAGCTATTTATATTACTGGTATCTTACTCATATTAACGTTTAGTTATTGGATACGCTTATTACAACAGCAACCAACTCAATTAACGTTAAATTATTGGTATAACCGTAGTGGTGATTATATGCCTAGTATTTCTAAAAATATGACTGATAGCTATGTCACTAATTATTCACGTAATAATTTAGTCATTATTTTTGGTGTATTAATACTATTAACCGTCACAACATTATTAAGCGTGCCATTTCACGTAAGCTTTAAAGATGTAAGTCCAATAAGACTCTTTGAACTAGGTATAGTCGTTTTATTACTAAGTGCAGCATTCCTAATTGTCTTTGCTAAATCAAGATTATTTAGCATTATTATGTTAAGCGCTGTGGGCTATGCTGTTTCAGTACTCTTTATATTCTTTAAAGCACCTGACTTAGCTTTAACACAATTTGTAGTTGAATCCATTTCGACTGCCTTATTCTTATTATGTTTCTATCATTTACCTAATTTAAATAGATACAATGAAAAACGTAGTTTCAAAATTACTAATGCACTTATATCTGCTGGTGTAGGTTTGGTCGTTATCGTCATTGGTTTAATTGCTTACGGTAATAGACATTACGCTTCAATAGCTAAATATTATCAAGATCATGTATATGATTTAGCACACGGTAAAAATATGGTTAACGTCATTTTAGTAGATTTCCGTGGTATGGATACTTTATTTGAATCTTCCGTACTTGGTATTGCAGGATTAGCAGTTTATACAATGATCAAACTGAGAAAAAAGCCCAAACAACAAAGTGAGGTGAAAAATCATGAATAGACAACAAAATGATATTATTTTGCAATTTGCTGCAATTATTATCTTCTTCATGGTTATGATTTTTGGTTTTTCACTTTTCTTAGCTGGACATTATACACCTGGCGGAGGCTTTGTTGGCGGTTTATTATTTGCCAGCGCGTTGGTTATTATCACAATTGCATTCAATATAGAAACAATGCGTAAAGTATTTCCGTTAGATTTTAAATTACTTATCGGTATTGGTTTAACATTTTGTGTCGGTACACCAATTGCTAGTTGGTTTATGGGCAAAAATTTCTTTACACATGTCACTTTTGATATTCCAATACCTTTATTACAACCTATGCATATGACGACAGCAGTATTCTTTGACTTTGGCGTCTTATGTGCAGTGGTAGGTACTGTCATGACAATTATTATTTCGATTGGAGAGAACGACTAGTGGAAATTATTATGATATTTGTTAGTGGTATACTCACAGCAATTAGTGTCTACCTCGTTTTGTCTAAAAGTTTGATACGAATTGTTATGGGTACTACCCTTTTAACACATGCAGCCAATTTATTTTTAATTACAATGGGTGGACTAAAACATGGTACGGTTCCTATTTACGAAAAAGGAATTTCAAGCTATGTTGATCCTATACCTCAAGCTTTAATCTTAACTGCCATTGTTATCGCATTTGCAACAACTGCCTTTTTCTTAGTATTAGCTTTCAGAACATATAAAGAATTAGGGACAGATAACGTTGAAAATATGAAAGGAGCGCCACAAGATGATTGAAAGTAATATGCTCGTTTTACCATTAGTCATACCACTTATCACAGCAATATTACTCGTCTTTATTGGTAAACGTCCTATAATAAAACGTTATGTTGCTTTAAGCGGTACCTTACTAACATTAATTATAGCTATAGTAAATTTGAGCCATGTTTTACAACAAGGCCCTATAAAAGTTGAATTAGGATCATGGAAAGCACCATATAGTATTGTTTTTGTAGTAGATATTTTTAGTGCTTTACTCATTGTAACTAGTATTATCATTACAACTTTTATTATTTTATATTCATACCGTTCAATCGGTATTGAACGTGAAACGTATTATTATTATTTTTCAATGATGTTCATGTTAATTGGTATTATTGGTGCATTTACTACTGGTGATATCTTTAACATGTTTGTATTCTTTGAAGTATTTTTAATGTCTTCTTATTTCTTATTAGTCATTGGATCGACTAAAATCCAACTTCAAGAGACGATTAAGTATATCTTAGTTAATGTAGTATCCTCATCCTTCTTTGTAATGGGTGTAGCTATACTATACTCCGTTGTTGGAACGTTAAATTTAGCTGATATTAGTAATAAATTGACAAATCTATCGTCTCACGACAGTGGATTAGTAAATATCGTCTTTATTATGTTTATTTTCGTTTTTGCTACTAAAGCTGGTGTCTTTCCAATGTTTGTCTGGCTACCGAGCGCTTATTATGCACCACCTATACCAATCATTGCCTTTTTCGGAGCTTTATTAACTAAAGTGGGTGTATACGCTATAGCAAGAACGTTAAGTTTATTCTTTAGTGATTCAGTTAATTTTTCACATTATGTCATATTATTTTTAGCTTTAATGACAATTATATTTGGTTGTGTTGGAGCTATAGCTTACTATGATATTAAAAAAATCATTCTCTATAATATTATGATAGCTGTCGGTGTCATACTTGTGGGTATTGCAATGATGACACAATCTGGTATGATTGGTGCAATTTACTATACCTTACATGATATGTTAGTGAAATTATCGTTGTTTTTATTAATTGGAGTTATGATTAAAATTACTGGTACAGCTGATTTAAGACAATTTGGTGGTTTGATCAAACGCTATCCTGTCCTTGGATGGTCTTTCTTTATCGCAGCATTAAGTTTGGCTGGTATTCCACCACTAAGCGGTTTCTATGGTAAGTTTTATATCGTACAAGCTACTTTTGAAAAAGGATTTTATTTAAGTGGAATTATTATCTTACTTTCTAGTTTAGTTGTCTTATATTCAGTTATCCGTATTTTCCTTCAAGGATTTTATGGTCAAGCTAAAGGTTATGATGTAAATAATAAAGTTAATGTCACTTATATAACGTCTATCGCTTGTATCTCTGTTGTTGTTATAGTGCTGTTTGGCTTATGTGCAGATTATTTATATCCAATCATAAAAGAAGGTGCACAAAGTTTCTATAATCCAACAACATATATTAAAAGTGTCTTAGGAGGTAAATAATATGGCAATTCAAATAGTACTAAACTTAATCATTGCTATCTTTTGGTTGTTTGTAACAAATAGTTACAATTTGAACAACTTTGTACTAGGCTTTATTTTCGGCTTAATTTTAGTTTATCTCCTACATAGAGTATTACCAGGTAGATTTTATATTATTACTTTATATCGCATTATTAAATTGATTGTAGTATTTCTTATCGAATTAATTAAAGCTAATTTAGATGTCTTAAAAATTATTATTAAACCAACCATTAATAATCAACCTGGATTCTTTGTCTATCCAACCGATCTGACAACGGATTGGCAAATTGTCCTATTGTCTAACTTAATAACGTTAACACCAGGTACAGTTGTATTAGGCGTTAGTGATGATAGAAGTAAAATTTATATACATGCAATAGACTTTTCGACGACCGAAGAAGAAATTGCTAGTATTAAATCATCATTAGAGAAGATTGTTAGAGAGGTGGGCGACGAATAATGGATCATACAATAATTATAGTCATTGCTTTAATCATTGTAGTAATATCAATGTTACTTATGTTAATTAGGGTTGTCTTAGGTCCATCACTTGCGGATCGAGTCGTTGCATTAGATGCTATTGGTCTACAATTAATGGCTGTTATTGCTCTATTTAGCATTCTTCTTGATATAAGTTATATGATTGTTGTTATTATGTTAATAGGTATCTTAGCATTTCTTGGTACTGCAGTATTTTCTAAATTTATGGATAAAGGTAAGGTGATTGAACATGATCAACAACATCATGATTAGTATCTCACTTATCTTTGTTATCATTGGTGCATTGATTAGTGTTGTAGCAGCTATTGGTTTAATACGCTTAGAAGATATTTATTCAAGAGCGCATGCAGCCGGTAAAGCAGCAACACTTGGTGCGATGTCGTTACTTTTCGGAGCTTTTTTATACTTTATTGCTACTAAAGGTACTGTAAATATGCAAATTATTATTGCGATTATCTTTGTTTTAATTACCGGCCCACTTTCTAGTCATATGATTATGAAAGCAGCATACAATACTAAAACTCCATATACTAAAAAGACAAAAGTAGATGAAATAGAAAAAGATTTACAAGATACTAAATTATAAATTTTGTCATTATCAAACTGTCAGTGAGGTTAATTACCCTTCATTGACAGTTTTTTTAGGTTCTCTCCCAATTAGAGCTAGTTAGATTTTTAATCTTTACTAGCTCTTGCCCAACCTGCATTGTCCGTAGAATTTCTTGACGAAATTCTCTATGTTGGGTCCCTATGCAATTGTTAGAGTTTCTGCTATCTTGATAGCTAGAAAATCTTATGCAGTTTATTATGAAGTAATAAACTGTAAACCTTTGTTATAGCAATCAATTGTAATCCTTTAAAACTAGTTAGATTTACAATCTTTACTAGCTCTTGCCCAACTTTGCCCGTCTGGCACATTAAAGTAAAAATTTTAGTTATAAAATTTTTCTATGACGGGTCCCTGCATTGCTCGTTGAAACTGTTTCACAGTTTCTCTGTGTTGGGTCCCTTGCCCAACTTGCACATTAAAGAAAAAATTCTAATCATAGAATTTTTTTATGTTGGGTCCCTACCTCAGGAGTCTTGCCTTCAAAATAATTTATATTTTAAATTAGTCACTTTTTCTTTATCAATCCTAAAAAAATAGAGAAACTCTTTGTGAAACTTTGTAATATACAGCTGCTACAATTTATTAAAGAATTTGAAAAAATATTTTATGGTTGAATAATCACATCATATTTATTATTACAATGATTAGTGTTCAATGTTGAAAAGTTATTATAACCATACAAGCCTAGTTAAAAATTAATTGTAAAAAACTTTCTCTATAGTAAAAATACACACCTTCTTTTCTGGTATTTTACAAAATTATTTGCGAAATTAGTCGCTGTATATTATGATATTTTTATAAATCGTAATTGTTACGTTTTAAAAGATAGTATTTAGAAAGAAGGTCTATTATGCATTGGACAATTATTGGCGGTGGCGTGCAAGGCACTACTATTGCTTTAAAATTATTATCACTTGGTTTATCTATACATAAATTATCTATCATTGATCCACATGACAGTTTTTGCCAAAGATTTGTTGACTATGCCCATCGTATAGAGATGCCTTATCTTAGGTCGCCTATCGTACATCACGTACATCCACAACCATTTCATCTAAAACAATTCGCGAAAACAAATCAATATACGAACGCTTTTTATGGACCTTATCAAAGACCTGAATTAAATATGTTTATCAATCATGTTAAGCAATCAGTTAGCAATGTTGATTTAATACAATGTCATATCAAGGATTCTGTAGTAGGTATTGCACAGTATAAAGATCAATGGCATCTTACATTAAAGAACCATCAACAAATAATAACTGATTGTGTAATACTTGCGATTGGTAGTACGAATACACTCCATATTCCTGATGTCCTACTAAACAAAACGAACGTTAATCATATTTTTGATTGTCATATAAACGATGACATTTATCCTAATGTTGATCATATTGTAGGAAGCGGTATTACAGCTGCACATTTATCTTTAAAGTTGTTAAAACAAAACTACGACAAAACGATTCATTTGTGGCTCAATAAAGATTTCGAAATTCATGATTTTGATGGTGATCCAGCCTGGTTAGGCCCTAAAAATATGGCTCCCTTTTTAAAAATTAAAAGTATGCAACAAAGATACCAAATTTTAATGCAAGAAAAACATCCAGGATCAATGCCTCATGAACTATATTTAAGACTTAAAAAACATATTAAAAATGGAAGTATTGTCATTCATCGTACACCTATCAAAAGTATTGATTCCATAAATCATCAGATTATAACAGATGATGAAAAAGTTAATTATCATCATATACTCGTTGCCACTGGCTTTGAACGTAATTTTATGAATCAACCATTAGTCAAGCAATTAGTAAACAACTGTCACGCTCCCTTAAATGACTGCCATTATCCATCTCTCAATCATGAATTAGAATGGTTGCCTAATTTATTTGTAGCAGGATGTTTTGCAGATTTAGAATTAGGTCCTTTTGCTAGAAATATTATGGGTGGAAGAAAAGCAGCTGAGCGCCTTGAACAAGCATTTAATAAACGACATCAACATAGTGCTTAAAATATATGTAATATCGTAAAATATAAAAGAGCTCATCCATTTATGGACAAGCTCTTTTCAATTAATATGATATATTTAATTTTTTAATGCTTTTATAGCTATAGTTCCTCTCATGATACTGACTAATTGTCCACGGTCATTGGTAATTTCAATATTCCAAACATGTGTACTCTTACCTTGATGAACAATTTTAGCAGTAGCAGTAACACGACCATCTTGAGCAGAATGAATATGATTAGCATTCATCTCTAAACCTAATGGGATAAATTGTGTGGTATCAATTAAATTCGCAGAACCTATTGAACACGCTGTCTCTCCTAAAGCAATCGTTGCTCCCCCATGTAAATAGCCAAAAGGTTGTTTCACTTTATCAGTTACAGGCATTGACATCACAACATAGCCCTCTTCTTGATGATCCACTGTCATGTCAAACGTTTCTAATAAATTTGTCATATATTAATCACCTCTTCTAATTTATAATACCATCGCAGCTATAATACCAAAAATCATTAACGGTATATTATAGAATAGAAAGTTAGGTATACACGTATCTCTAATGTGGTCATGTTGACCATCGACATTTAAACCAGCAGTTGGACCTAATGTTGAATCACTTGCAGGAGAACCAGAATCACCTAATGCACTTGCAGTACCAATCAATGCAATTAATGCCATAGTATCTAAGCCTATAGACACACCATATGGAATAAAGAGCGAGGCAATAATAGGAATTGTAGCAAATGATGAACCAATACCTAATGTGACAATTAAACCTATAAGATACATGACAATTATACTAATTAATTTATTATCACCAGTGACATGTGTTAACACTTTAACTAATTCACCTATATCTCCAGTAGCATTCATGACACCTGCAAAGCCATTTGCAGTTAAAATAACTACACCAATATAAGCCATAATTTTTATACCTTCAACAAATTTAGCATCCAATTCATACCATTTGTAAGCTCGAGATAAGAAAAATACTAACACCCCTGCTAATGCGCCGAAGATCATTGATTTAGTAAATGTTTGAACAAGGAAGGTTGCCAATATAGCAACTACAGTAACTATGAGTATATATGGTTTTAATTGTGGAATCGTTTCTTCCCCTGATATATTTCTATCTTCGTATTCTCTTGGCTTACGATAAACGAACATACCAAAAAGTAAACCTACGATATAACCCATTGATGGAATTAACATTGCTTTCCAAATCATATTAAATTCAATCGGATGGTGTGCTTTTTCAAAACCACTTTGAATAATTTGTTGGAAAATTTGTCCGAAGCCATATGGTAATAACACATATGGGAAGCAAAGTCCAAATCCAATAACTAATCCTATTAATCGTCTATCAATTTTTAAATCATTAAATAAACTTAATAATGGTGGAATTACAATAGGAATAAATGCAATGTGCACAGGTATCAAGTTTTGACTCATAATACTCATAGCTAATAAGGCAATTAATATCACTATTTTTACTTTAATACGAGACCAACGACTATTTTCAGAATGAATGGCCTCAATAATCTTACCTACCAAATAATCTGTAATACCACTATAGGAAATTAGTGCGGCAAAACCACCTAATAAGGCATAACTTAACGCTACCTCTGCACCATCAACAATGTTCTTACCAAAAACATTAATCACTTTTTCAACGCTCATGCCAGAAATCATGCCCCCAACAAGCGCGCTTATAAACAAGCTAATAACTACATTTAATCGGCATAAGCACAATATAATCATTAACAATACTGCTATTACCACTGCATTTATCATCATTTACCATCCTTTATCACTCTATCGAACTAAAGTATTTATAAAATTCATCTTAGCAGTAGCTTATTCCCCTGTCAATACTAAATAGTCAATTATTAGAAATTTAAAAAAATACAAATTATAAAGTAAATGTCCTCATTAGTTATAACAGATCATTAAAGCCTATATTTTGAGGAGTTTGGACAAATTGCCATCTGTATTTACTATGTCGTAATTAGTAATATTGTCTAAATTACAAAACAACGATAAATCATACATTTAGCATCTATGTTAGCTATTTTAATGTTAACAACCATTGAATCAATGTGGTAACTAAGAAGCCACTAGCACCTTGAGGTCCATTATATGTATCAACATTATCAATTGCAGGACCAGTTATATCAAAATGAATGTATGGGGTGTTACCAGCAAAATGACAAATAAAACTAGCATCAAATAGTGTTTTTCCTTGTTGATATTGATTCGTATCATTAATTAAATCTGCAATGTTACTCTGTAAAATTAATTGTCGCTCAATTTTGGTTAATGGCAATTCATAAATCATTTCATCATGTAATTCAGCAACTTCTCGAATATGTCGGAGTATATCCTCACACCGTTGTTGGAAAACAGCTGCCTTATTACTACCTAATGTTGAAATAATTTCTTGAGATAAAATAGCGATATCGATAATTAATTGAGGTTGAAATTGATTAGCATATTGAACAGCATCTGCTAATAATAAAGTGCCAATATCATCATTATTAACAATTTCTATTGACTCACCACTAATCCCTGTATATATGTCATTAAGTTTTATCATATTTTGTCGATTATCTGCACAAGCAATGATAGCAACAATATTAATAGGCAATTTTAATTTATTGACCGCTTCAACGATTGCTACTATAGTAGCTGCTTCATTCATATTTGTACTAATCAGTTGTTTTGAATGGTTATTGCTATTAAATGCGTTGTTAACTTGATAGGTTAAACCTTTACCTACCAATGCTATAACAGGTTGTGACTTATTGGCACCATTATAAGTTAACGTTATTAAACTTGGGTGATTACTACTGCCTTGTCCAACTGCTTGAATTAAGCCAAACCCTTCAGCCACAATATCATTTCCAGATTTAACATCAACAGTAACTGCAGAATTTTCAAAACGTTGTTGAATATCATGGGCAACATACTGTGGCGTTAAAATATTAGATGGAATTTGACTAATATCACGTACTAAATTAATTGCTTGCCCTATGATTTGCCCATTGTGAATTATAGTAGTATCAATAGCTTCGTTACTTTGTAAGTAGATATCTAAATTAAATGGCGCTCTTTTATTTGAAGCATAATCATCAAATTGATAAATTGATCGCACACTTTGTAAGGCACAACTAAATAACATATCATTATTTTTACTATATTTAGTAATCAGACTATCTAACATTAAGTAACTATTAACAATATGCTCGTCTTTCATATATTGAAATAAGGTACCCCAAATGTTAAGCATATCCGCATATTGTAATTTTTTTAAATTACCCAGGCCTATTGTTACTAATCGTTTGTAATGACCATCGATCATTAGGGCTGTCGAATATATTTTACCTAAAGTACTTCCTATGATATGTTGATGTTTAAAAATTTCTAATGTTGCTGTCAAATCTTCATTTTCAAATATAATTGACCCTGTTTGATTAAAATGATCTGGCACACCAATAATAATAGTGTCTATTTTATTAGCCTGTGTATTTGTTGCATTTATTTTAAAATTTATTGCCATATGAACTCCTTTTAATCTTTAACTAATGTTTATGTTAAATATATTATCTCATTCTACTATAAATAAAATCCATCAATTAAAGTCCTCTTGAGTTATTATTAAAAATTATATAATTAATGGAATGTATAGGTGCTGTCTCAACTTGGACTAATACATAATTATTTACTTTTTACTTAGTAGTCCCTAAAATATAGGAACCTATTTATATTAAAATACCCTTATTACTACTTATAATTTCAAAAATAAACGGTTCTCTAACAAATTGGACTGATACATAATTATTTTTTTAAGCCTCGCACCCCAGCTTGCACACTAAAGTAAAAATTCTTTTGACAGAATTTTTCTTTGCTGGGGCCCCAATGCCCAACTTGTACATTATGGAAAAAATTCTAATTATAGAATTTTTCTGTGTTGGGTCCCTTCCTAGGGTGCTGTCTCAGCCTCCCCAACTGGCATAGTTTGTAGAAACTGATTCATCAGTTTCTTTGTGTTGGGGCCCGGGTCTTCGACTAGCACTGTTGCCCAACTTGCATTTCTTGTAGAAACTGTTTCACAGTTTCTCTGTGTTGGGTCCCTACCTCAGGAGTCTCGAATAATTTTTTATTTTAAATTATTCATTTTTTATTTATCAGTCATAAAAAATAGAGAACCAACTAAACATCCCCATAAAAAAGAGGCCAAGACAAATGTCTCAACCTCTCAAAACGTAACTTCATATTAAATCATTTAAATGGTTATTACTAAACCTAGAATTTACCTTTTTTGAATGCTAAGCCGATACCACCAATTTTGAATATAGCACGTGTATCGATAACTTTTTTCATAAATGCAGCTTTTTTACCAGTAATTGGTTTACCATAAACTAAACCTACACCATCATGAGAACCTAAAGAACATACAGTACCACGGTCAACATATTCGAAATCTTCTGTTGGTTCACCATTTAAAATATGTTTAATATTTTTAGCAACTTGTTCACCTTGTTGCATAGCAATTTGTGCAGTTGTTGGTAATGGACGTTCTTCACCAGCTGGGATAAACGCAGAAACATCACCAATTACAAAGATGTCATCGTAACCTTTAATTGTTAAATCTTGCTCAGTAACAATACGGCCACGTTTAACACCGTCAAATGATTGTTCCATTAAATGACTTCCACGTACACCTGCTGCCCATACTGAAGTTCCAGCATGTAATTGTTGTTTTTCACCATTAACTTCTACTACGAATCCTTGTTCGTTACAAGCTACGATTGGTGTAGCAATTTTAAATTCTACGCCACGATCTTCTAAGTAGCTAACAGCGTGGTTAACTAATTCTTCAGAGAACATTGGTAACATTTTTGGCGCAGCTTCAACACAAGTAATTTTAACTTTGTTTTGGTCTACACCATATTTGCTACATAGTTCTGGAATTCTATCTGTTAATTCACCTAAGAATTCAACACCAGTAAAACCAGCTCCACCTACTAAGATAGATAAGTCATTATCATCTTTTTCTTTTGAAGATGCATAGTTAGCAAATTTATCTTCGATGTGACGTGATAATTCACGAGCAGTCATAACATTTTCGATTTGATAAGCATAATCTTTCATACCTTCAATTCCAAATGTTTCACTTACGAAACCTAATGCTACAACTAAAATGTCGAAATCATAGATTCCTTGATCAGTTTCTACTTTTTTAGCATTACGATCAATTTTAGTAACTTCTGCTTTAACGAAGTTAACTTTGTCTTTATTCAAGACACTTTCCACAGGGTATAATAAATCTTCATAATTAATTGTACCTGCAGAAGCTTCATGTAACCATGTAGATTCATAGTGATAATCATTTTTGTTAATTAATGTAATTTCAGCTTCTTCTGCAGAAATTGATTTTTGCATTTTTGTAACTGCTTGTAAACCTGCATAACCAGCACCAAGTACAAGTACTTTTTTACGATCTTGAGCCATTATATTCACCTTAGCTTTCATATTTTTTTACCAAATGGTGATAATTGTGATTATCATATGGTTATTATTTGTAATACCACAATGACAACGAATTTATCATCATTTCATAATTTAAGTCTTTTAATTTATGTTTAAATTCCCGTGGTGTTCACAAAAAAGACAACTTTCAATCCATTTCTAATTCTATAGCTTTTTAATGAGATTTTCAAGTTACTTCAAGCTACTTTGTGAAAAATTTAATTTATTTTATTAGTCTAAAAGTACAATTGTACTTTTTTATACAAATTAATTTGATAATTTAAATTTTAGAGCAAATAAAAAAGTTGGGATTCTATAAAAATAGTACCCCAATCTAAATACATCAGTTATTCAATTTATATTCGCAATAACTTTATTTTATTAACAATTTTCTGGGTTCCCTGCTACTTTAGCTGTTCTAAATGAACTTCCACATCCACATGAAGCAATAGCATTAGGATTATCTATTTGGAATCCGCCACCCATTAAGGATTGTTTGAAATCTACCGTGGTACCGTTAAGTACTGGCGCATCATATTTATCTACTAATACTTTTAAGCCATAAAATTCCAATATTTCGTCATTATCACCTGGTTCAGCTTCAGCGCTCATACCATATGTTAAGCCTGTACACCCACCACCATTAACTTTAATTTTTAGATAACCGTCTGGCATGTCATTCGCTTTAAGCATGTCTTTAACTTCATAGGCTGCTGCTTCTGTTAATACTACTGTTGGCATATTATTTCCTCCTTAAAAAATCCATGTTTCTTTTATATGTGAATAAATATTTTGTAATAATTCTTCAGGTGAATCTCCTTCAACAATATCACCATTTACTAATGCGTACAACCCGGCTGAACAGATACCACAATTTGTTAGGCAACCATATTCCAGCACATCAACGTCGGGATCATTTTCTAGCTGATCATAAACGTAGTCGCCACCTTTAGCCATGTTTGAAATACAAAATTCTACAATCGGATTCATACTTCACCTTCTTATGTCATTTGTTTCAATATTATAGCATTTTAATACTACATATTTAATGTGACATGCTCAAATTTTTTAATATCGCCTGTTCACAATTAAGAAAATGATTTTACGATATTTATTTGTAGTCAATTTGAAAAAAATATATAATAAGCATATATTTAGAATTCAACAATATTAAGGGGTTTATTATAATTAGATAATTGTTATAACTTTATTTATTTCTTAGAACTTAACAATTATTTTATAATAACAAATAAGTAAACGAATAATACATAAAGGGGTATTTCATTATGAAGAACATCGTATTATTAGGTGGGGGCTATGGAAATATGCGCATTATGTCACGTATTTTCCCAAATTCATTACCAAAGGACTATCATGTGACATTAATTGATCGTATGCCATTTCATGGTTTAAAACCAGAATTTTATGCTTTAGCAGCTGGGACTAAATCAGATAAAGATGTTAGAATGCATTTTCCTGAACATCCTCAAATTAATACTGTATATGGAGAAATAAGCGATATTAATTTGGATGAACAAATTGTCACAGTTGGACATTCTAAAATAGACTATGATGAATTAATTATCGGTTTAGGGTGTGAAGATAAATATCATAATGTACCTGGCGCGGAACAATATACACATAGTATTCAAACACTTTCTAAATCAAGAGAAACATTTCATAGCATTAGTGAGTTGCATCAAGGTGCTAAAGTGGGTATTGTAGGTGCCGGTTTAAGTGGAATTGAACTTGCTAGTGAATTACGTGAAAGTCGCCCTGACTTAGAAATATATTTATATGATAGAGGTCCACGAATTTTAAGAACTTTTCCTGAAAAATTAAGTAAGTATATCGCTAAATGGTTTGAAAAACACCATGTCACTGTCATACCAAATTCAAATATTAATAAAGTTGAACCTGGTAAAATATACAATTGTGGTGAGCCAACTGATATAGATTTAGTTGTTTGGACTGCTGGTATTCAACCAGTTGAAATTGTTAGGAATTTACCAATTGATATTAATAGTAATGGTCGTGTTATTATTAATCAATATCATCAAATCCCTACTTACACTAATGTATATGTCGTTGGTGATTGTGCTGATTTACCTCATGCACCAAGCGCTCAATTAGCTGAGGTGCAAGGTGACCAAATAGCTGATATATTGAAGAAACAATGGAAAAATGAACCTTTGCCCGAGAAAATGCCTGAATTAAAGGTTCAAGGTGTTGTTGGTTCTTTAGGAGACAAACAAGGTTTTGCATATATTATGGATCACACAGTGACCGGTCGTTTAGCTTCTATATTGAAATCCGGTGTCTTATGGATGTATAAATACCATAATGGTTAATTTAATAACATAAAGATCATGGACTATAGTACACAATAAAAATGTGTTACTATAGTCCATGATTTTTATTATGGTTCTCTATTTTTTAAGACTGATAAATAAAAAAAGTAATATAAAATGAAAATTAATTTGAAGCCGAGACTCCTGAGGTAGGGACCCAACACAGAAAAACTGGTTATCCAGTTTTTTCATGCAATGCAGGTTGGACATTGAGCCCCCAGCAAAGAAAAATTCTGTTAACAGAATTTTTCTTTGCTGGGGTGCGAAGCTTTAAAAAAATTATGTATCAGTCCAATTTGTTATAGAACCTTTATTATTAGCTAATGTGATTATCTAAAAATCTAGTTAATTGCTTTGTTTGAATATATCCATCAGCTACATACTCATCATTCATAGTAATTAAAGGATAAAATAATTCTTCTTGTTCAATTCTTTCAATAAATTGTTGGTCATGGTCTGTTAAGTTTTCTGTATCTCTATTTATATCAATATACGTATAATTAAAATTTAATTGTGGATACTTTCTTTTTAACAATGGTTGTATCCATTCAAAAATATCTTTTGAAGTAGGTGCATTGACGCAACTCGCGCATATAATATCTGCTCCATAAACTACGACACTGACATTTGTCATAATAATCCCCCGTTTGTTTGATAGATTTTTATCGTTCTATCCATTATAATATATTAATAAAGATTATTAAATACACTTGTCGAAAGGAGACTTGCCTGATGCCTACTGAAAATGCAACAATGTTTGATCAAGTAGCAGAAGTGATTGAGCGTCTTCGTCCATTTTTACTACGTGATGGTGGCGACTGTTCACTAATAGACGTTGAAGATGGTATTGTTAAATTACAACTACATGGTGCATGTGGTACATGCCCAAGTTCTACAATTACTTTAAAAGCTGGAATTGAACGTGCTTTACACGAAGAAGTTCCCGGAGTTATCGAAGTAGAACAAGTATTCTAATATAATAATATATAATATAAGCTAACAATAGTTGATTTAAAATCAATTATTGTTGGCTTATTTTTATTATTTATCAGTCTTAAAATTTGAGAACTACAATTCTCTATCAGTCCTATTTATTATAGAGCTAAAAAAATGAGCTAAGACAATATTAGTCTCAGCTCATTTTTGTTACTTATTATTTTTATTTATCCACTTTTGGTTGTGGTTTGTCGTCCATATGTTTAGCTATTTGTTGGTCTAAATAAACCCAACCTTTCCAACCTATATGAACAGCATCACTGATAACATATTTTTCGTAATCTTTATCAGTCATATCGTAAATTTTACCGCCATTATCTACTACTGTAGAATGGATTTTCTTGTAAACTGCATTTCGTCGTTCTTTATTAATTCCAATATGATCATACCATACACCATTAGAAGGAATACTAACATATTGTACATCAGCACCTGCTTCTTTCATTGTTTGTACGAGTAATTCTAAATCTTGGAATTCTGGAGAATTGACATTAAATTCATAATCACGGTTAATCTTACGTTTATTTTCTTTGATTAGTTTCCAATACGGATCTCTAATATCAAATTTATTGGTTTTCGTATTATCCTTACCAATTTCAACTGCTTTATCTTTCATTTCTGACCATGATGCCTTTTCATTAGTTACAGGCTTTACATGAGATAAAGGAGGTTTAGTGACAGAAAATAGTGATTTAATTGCTTCAATTTTCATTAATTGATTTTCTCTAAAAGCAGAAATGTAATTCTTAGATGATGATTTTTGTGGATCTTTAGCAATTTCCCTTAAGTACGCCTTATTATGCGCGTGTGGAAATTGCAATAATCGTTCTGCATATTGTTGTTTTAAATCATTAGGCATTTTCTTTTGTTGAAACATTTCGTTGATTTGCATTTGAGACATACGTGCATCAAAATTGTCATTTGTTAAACCATGATTCGTAAACCACTGTGGTGAAATGATAAAAGTTAACTTTTTACCTTTTAGTTGATCATATTGAGCCGCAAGTTCCACTGCATTAATTAAATCTGTAGATCCTCCAGTTCCAAGTAAAAATGTTTGTTTACTTGAATTATGCTTATTTAAAGCTATGGCTGGATTGAATGGATCATCTTTACCTAATTCACTAGAGCCATATATTGGATAATATTTGTTAGATTGATATAACTTATTTTGAATGAGTGTGCCTTTTAATACTTGATCTGTCAGTGATATTCTATTATCTGCTAAAGTTTGTTCGGTAACTAGTCCTGTAAACCATCTAGCAGGCATGAATAGAAAGACAATAAATATAGCTCCACTAATTAGAATTGGTAAAAAAGGTTTTATTTTCATCGTAATTCTTCTAAAGCTTCAACAATTTTATTTGGAGTTGCCCACTCATCTCTATCGAAGTCCATGATAGATACTTCAATATCAAGTTTATTTTGAATTTCTAATAACAAACCAACTGTTTGGAATGAATCAATAATACCTTCTTCAAAAATTTCTACGTCTGGATTGTCTTTCACGATATCATTTTCTGCAACTTCTACTAATAAATTCAATACTTGTTCTCTAAATTCCATAATTAAATTCTCCTTTATTATATAAGTTTACCTGAGAAGATTAAAAAGCCAAATGCTACAAAATGGAAAGTTATTAAAATACTAATAGCTGTTGTAAATCCATTTTGGAAACGAGGCGGATGTTTCTTACGCCAACGCTCGTAATAGCCATAACCTATAAATAGTGCTGCATGGTATAACCCATACACAATGTAAAATATTTCTAATCCATGCCAAACACCCATGATGAAGAAGTTTAAGAAGAATGCTATATTCGACATTGCAAATTGACTCTTCAATAACTTTTTACGAGACATATAAAATAGTGATCTCATATAAATACAATCTCTAAACCAGAATGATAATGACATATGCCATCTATTCCAGAAATCTTTAATATTCTTAGACTGGAATGGTTTATCAAAGTTAGGTGGTGTTTTAATACCGAATAAATAACTAAATGCAATTGCAAATAAAGTATAACCAGCAAAGTCAAAGAATAAATAGAAACTGTAGGCATACATATATAACCACATATGTGTGAAGCCATGCAGATTCATTTGTAATGGGTTAATAGCGTACACATTGATAAAGTAGGCAATAATATATTTATATAAGAAGCCTAACATAATCATATGAATTGCTTTTAACACTAATTCACGATATTCACTACCCGTTGGTACTTTCTTATCATCTTTAACAAAACGTTTATAACGATCGATTGGACCTGATGAAATCGTTGGAAAGAATGAGATAAATTGAATTAATTTACCTACATTAATTTCTTTAATTGATCCATCACGTATTTCCATAATTAATTGTACACTTTTGAATGTTACATATGAAATTCCTAAAAATCCAACAAACTCAATTAATTTACTTTCGTGGAAATGAATTTGATGTCCACCTAACCACGAACTTTGTAATACTTTAACAATTGCTAAAGGTAATATAGATAATGATGTTACTATTGCAAATTTAGCAAATGTATTTTTTTTAGCTCTTGAACGGAAGTAATACATGATTAGTAATACTTGCCAAACAATATAAATTAAAAAGCTAATTAATTGAACACTTAAATACTTTTGGTCAAATAAATTATGTTTATCTGATGAGAATATAAGTACGACCATAAACGCCGTTACTAAGCCATTATAAATGTAGCTTCGCTTACCCAAAAATCCAAGTATAATGACTGGTATTAAAGCAATAAAGGCAATTAAGAAGAAGGTAAAATCACCATAAGGGATCATCCGTTAATTACCTCTGCAATTTTTTTACGATCTAATTTGCCATTATTTGTTAATGGTAATTGTTCCATCCAAACAAATTTACGTGGAATCATATACTCTGGTAAGAGAGATTTTAAATCATGTTTAATATTTTTGGTCATTTCTAAATCATTAGTTACTTCAGCTGTTGGCACTACTGCACCAATTAAATGAATAACTTTATCATTTTTATATACAGGTACGACAATTGCTTCTCTAACAAATTCAGATTGTCGTAATTGCGTTTCAATTTCTTCAAGTTCCATGCGGTAACCATTTAACTTGATTTGGAAATCGATTCTACCTTGAATAAACCATTGTCCATCTTCAAATTTAGCTTTGTCTCCAGTATGGTAAGTACGAATACCATTATCAAAATTAAATACTTCAGATGTTTTTTGATCATTCTTAAGGTACCCAATACTCACACTTTGACCTTCAATAATTAATTCACCTTCGTCTGTTGTTGATAAACTAGCACCTGGTCGCTCAACACCAACAGGTAAAGTTGGATATTGTTCCAATACTTCTTGAGTTATTTGAATACTTGTTACCGCAACTGTCGCTTCAGTTGGACCGTAAGTATTATATATTGTCGCATTAGGGAAGCGACTAACCAATGCTTGTGCTGTTCTATGAGGTAATATTTCTCCACAGAAGAAGAATTGATTTAAGCTACTATATTGTTCTTCATTTAAGTTTGGTAGTAATAAACACATTTCCATAAATGAAGGTGTAGAAACCCATACATTAATTGGTGTATTGGATAACATTTCATTTAATAATTTAGGTTTGTTTATCATGTTTTTATCTACTAGATTTAAAGTACCACCAGATGCTAAACATGGATAAATAGCCATTACAGATAAATCAAATGAGAATGGTGCTTGGTTAAGCCATTGTTGTTCACTACCAGCTTTATTTAAATCAACCATCCATTCAGTAAACTGTACTAAACTTGCATACTCAATTTGAACACCTTTAGGCTCACCTGTAGAACCAGATGTAAATATAGTATATACCATGTCATTGTCTTTAATTTGACTATCAAAAATCACTGGATAATGTGATTGTTTTATTTCATCAATATTAAATTCTTGCCCAAATTCACTATTTAATTTCTCGTCAGTCGTATTAAAAATATATTCTGGTTGAACTTTTTCGATAATCATTTTAATACGGTCTTCGGGAATAGATGTATCAACTGGTACATATCCACATCCAGCTTTAATAGCACCTATCATACCAACAATCATATATGGTGACATGTGACCATATAAAATCATTGGCTGTTTACTATCCTGTAAACGATGTGCTAATTTGCTTGATTCTTCTATTAATTGTTTATAAGTTAATTCATCAGTTGTATGTCTAACTGCTATGCTTTCCGGATTAACTTGAGCGATATTTTGCAGTTTATTAATTATGTCTGTCATATTCGTCTCCCTCATTAAAACTCATTATAAATGAAGTTATTATGTGTATCGCCACTACCATATATTAAATATAGCGTTATAAATATTGCTAAATATAAAATTGTTAACAAATATGGTTTACATGCTTCAACATATTTATTTGGCGGTTGTTTACTTTTTGATTTCATATTGCACCTCTTAACGTTCTGATTAAAAACGTCTTTATAAAGTTAATTGAATATAAAATACGTTTTGTAATTTGTTTTTTACAATTTATTATATCCATATCTCAAATAAAATTCAATTACATTTTCATTGTCTTGCAATCTATTAAAATAAAATATGGTTGTCTATTAAGACATACATTAATTTTAATGGTTAATTATTATTAAGACAATTACAGACTACATAACAATTTTGTTATATATAACAAAACATTCACTTATAAAATACAATTGCTAAATTGACAATCGTTTGAAAGTTACTATTGTTATAACTTTATTTTATAAGTGAATATTAGTTCAACATTATTAATTTACTGGTGAAATTGCCGGTTGTTGTGCTAGCACAGCTTTAATATTATCAATGCATAATTGAATCATGTTATCCCTTGTTTGTGTTGAAGCACTTCCAATATGTGGAGTAACGATAACATTATCAAAATGCATTAATGGATGTGTGTTATCAATGGGTTCGTTTGCGAGTACATCTAGTCCACAGCCTAAAATTTCTTTATTATGCAATGCACAGACAAGTGCTTCTTCATCTACTACGAGTCCTCTACCAATATTAACGAAAATGGCATCATCTTTCATTTGTTTAAAGGTTTGACTATTGAAGCGATGCTTTGTGTCATTAGTTAATGGTGCCGTACATATGATAAAGTCGCTTCGTTCTAGCAAATCTTCAAATGACACATATGTGGCATTTAATTGTTGTTCCGCTTCTATATTACGTGAACGATTATGGTAAATTATTTGTGTCTTAAATCCTTGAAGCCTTCTCGCAAATGCCTGTCCAATTTCTCCCATACCAAATATACCTACAGTTGAATTAAAGACATCTTTGCCCGCTAATAAATACGGACTCCAACTTTGCCATTGATTATTTGCAATATATTTTTCTGATTCTACTATTCTTCGTGCAATAGCTAACATAAGTGTAAATCCTAACTCTGCTGTTGTTTCCGTTAGTACATCAGGTGTATTTGTTACTGTAACACCATATGTTGTCGCTTGTTCAATGTCGATATTATCATAACCTACTGCCATATTAGCAATGATTTTTAACTTCGGTGCTTGCGCTAAAACATTTTTATCAATTTGTTCACTTAAAGTAATAAAGCATGCATCTGCTGATTGTAAACCTTTGAGAAATTGTTCTTTAGGCATTGGTATGTGTGTTTCTGGCCACATTTCAACTTCACCTAATTGGCTAAGTTGTTGATAAAAACGTTCTGGAATAGCTCTAGATACTAAAATTTTCACCATAAAAATCACTCATTTCATTTATTTCTTAATTGTTATGTTACAAGTCTTTCAATTCGCCTATAACTTCGTTTAAATCTTTAAATGAATAGGTTGGTTGAATATCTTTTGATTGTACATCCGCTAAAGATGATACACCTGTTTGAACATGAATGGTATCCATACCTACATTGATCCCTGACATAATATCTGTTTCATAAAGATCGCCCACCATTGCTACTTCTGATTTGTCTAGTCCTAAAATATCTAATGCTTTCATCATAATTACTGGTTCAGGTTTACCAATAAACTTAGGGTTTACGCCAGTAGATACAGTCACAACACTTGTAATAGCCCCGTTTCCAGGTAGCAATCCTCTTTCTTTTGGAATAGAAACATCTGGATTGGTTGATAGGAAAGTGGCACCTTTTCGAACGCCTAAAGTTGCTATAGCCAGTTTGTTATATGTCACTTCTTCATCCAAGCCAATAACAACATAATCAACATCTTCATTATTTTTAATTTCAATACCTGCTTCAGTTAATGCTGTTTCCAAGCCATTACCTCCAAGCATATAAACTGAAGCTTGGCTTTGCTGATCCGCAATATATTCTGCAGTGGCAAGCGCAGATGTGACAACCTCTTCAGGTTTAGCATCAATATTCATTTCACGTAATTTTTCAGTTACTTGTTCCGGTGTCTTCGTTGAATTATTTGTCACATATAAATGCGGAATTTGTTGTTCATTTAAGTAGTCTATAAATTGTGCAGCACCATCAATTTCATCTGTCCCCATATACATTGTGCCGTCTAAATCGATTAAATATGCTTTGTAGTTCTTCATTATTGATTTTCTCCTTTGCCGAAAGCGGTAATCGGTACATTTTCATTTTGTAAAAATTGAGTAACTTCAGAAATAAATGCTTGATAAGCAGGGAGCGCTTTATCAAATAATGGCATCACTGAAGTTACATCTAAATCTATATAATCATGTGCAAATTGTTTACGAATATCTACAGTTTCATTTATAGCTTGTTGCGTTTCTTTTGAAATTACATTTTCTAATTCTAAGATATCAATGACATCTTTGTAATTTCCTGGATCTCTTAAGATAAATGCATCAATAATCATATTACCAATATCGACTGATGATTCTATTAACATTTGTGCAATACGTTCAAATGCATAGATATTATTTTTATTTGGATTGTAATCCTCTGTTAATGTTTGTAAATACATAAGTTTTTGAGTTAATTTATCTTTGTCTACAAAATACATTTTCTGTCACCTCTTATCACTATATTATCATAATTTTGCAGTGTGATTCATTTGTCGTTATACTATCGTTATTACTATTTAAAAGGAGTCATGAATCATGATTGATATGTATTTGTATGATGATAGTGAAGATAGTCAAGTTCAATTTGTTGGTTTCGTTGGAGAACACAGTCGTTATGACTTAATGCTTGTTCAAACAAATCGTCATTACGGTAAGACTTTAGTACTCAATATGCAAACGAATAAATTCGGTATTATCGGTACAGATGATATCGAAGAAGAAGGTTATATTGCACATATTTTAGGTGTTCCTGACGAAGAAGGCGATGAAATAATAGAATACTTAAAAGAAGTTATCTTTTAACCAATAGTAAACCCTTAACATCAATGGACATTTGGTAATGTCTCATTCAGTTAAGGGTTGTTCATTATTATTATCAAATTAAATCTTCAATTCATTTTAATGTTCTGTGTCTTGGATCGTCGGTTTTATTTTAACATCATGTAATTTATTATCTTCATCAATAATATCTATTGCTTCATCTTTTACAACTAACTCTTTTACTTCTTGTTTAGAAAGCTTTCTCACAACAAAATAAGGACAACCAAAATTACAGTATTCAAGAATGTAGTCTTGAATATTTGAAAAACGTTTACTCATTTCCGCTTTTTTGTTGGTATCTTTATAAAATCCTTTCAGTCTCAGTTGATCATAACCGAAATCACCAACAATATAATCGTACTTATCCAAAATATCAGAATATCTTGCTATAAAATGTTCTTCGTCAAAACATTCTCTATAATCTTCAATTAGCTCGAAGTAATGTTGATCTACTTTTATCAAGTTCTTCACCTATCTATTAACTTTAAAGACTTAATTTATACGCTTTACTGATTTAAAAAGTATCTATGTATATCTCTTTAAATGTTGATTTGTATAAAATAAGTCTTTATATGATTAATTAGTTATTTAACTGTTCTTCACCTTGACGTTGTCTTTCTTTTGCAGCTTCATTTACTTGTTCATCTGCATGATAAGAACTACGTACTAATGGTCCAGCTTGGCAATGTTTAAATCCTTTATCCATTGCAACTTTTCTTAACTTACCAAATTCTAACGGTGTATAATATTTTTGAACTTTTAAATGTTTACGAGAAGGTTGTAAATATTGACCAATTGTTAAAATATCTACGTCATTTGCACGCAAATCATCCATTGTTTCATATAATTCTTCTATTGTTTCGCCCAATCCAACCATAATACTTGATTTAGTAGGGATATCTGGTTGTAGTTCTTTTGAACGGCGTAAAAATTCTAATGTTCTATCATATGTTGCACGTGCACGAACCCTCGGTGTTAAGCGACGAACTGTTTCGATATTATGATTTAAAATGTCTGGTCTTGAAGCCATCAATGTTTCTAATGCTTCATAATCCCCACCCATATCTGATGGTAAAATTTCTATAGTTGTAAATGGATTTCTTTCTCTTACTTTACGAACTGTTTCAGCATATACATTTGATCCAGCATCTCTCAAGTCATCACGCGCAACCGCAGTAATAACTACATGTTTTAAATTCATTAATTCTACAGATTCAGCAACACGTTCTGGTTCATTCAAATCAAGTTCATTAGGTAACCCTGTCTTAACTGCACAGAAACGACAAGCTCTTGTACACACTGCACCTAGAATCATAAAAGTAGCTGTACGACGTGCCCCCCAGCACTCGTGTATGTTAGGACATTTCGCTTCCTCACATACCGTGTTTAGATTCTTTTCTCTCATCATCTTTTTAAGTCCTGTGTAGTTCTCGTTAGTATTTAATTTAATCTTTAGCCAATCAGGTTTACGTAATATTTCTTCATTTTTTGTCGCCATAACAACACATGCCCTCCTGTAATTTATGTCTTTCATCATTATATCGAACTTCCCTAAAAATGAAAATCCAATAATGTTAATTTTTAATATTGTAGTAACTTTTCTTTAAAAATATCTCTTAAAAATTCTGGCATTAAGTATTCTGTTGGTAATTCTTTTAACATAGGGAAATATCTGCCAAAAGTATACATATCTACAGTACCTAGGACATAAATTTTGTTATCATCAAGTTCTTGACCATCAATAAAATAACGCTGTTGTGACTCAATATAACCTAGTTTATATAATACATATCCTCCAAAAATATCACCTCTAAAGCCTAATCCTTGAGCATGTTCATACATATATTCTTGTTTTTGACTTTTTACAATGACATCTTTTAATTGCCGACCAGTCAGTTTTACTCTAACTAAATTAATTGGATGTGGTAGTAAACGATGAATATCATATGCAGTCACTTTATCGCTTATGACGTCATTCACTAATAGTCCAGTATTTATAATAGCACAATCAGCATGTGTAAATTCGCAAACACTTTCAGCTAACATATACGCAGTTTCTGTTATTGCGTTATACTGTCTTGTTAATCTTACAGGATGATTAATTACTGGTGTCAACATCATATGTTTACCTTGTTGTTCAAAATCAGTCGACACTTGCGGTAAACTATCTACAGGTATAATAGTGGCTGTTTTATGAGTGACGGTATTGTTAGTTATCGTTAAATTAACTTCACCAAGATAATGACCATATTTTCCAGCTGCTACCATTAACACGCCATTTTTCATTTCACCTTGTTCAAAATAATGATGCGTATGACTTCCAAATATGACGTCTATTTGTGGTAGTTCTGTACATAATTTTTCATCAAAAAAGATGCCACAATGACTTAACACAATAAGTACATCATAGTCTCCTTGATGTCGATTTATTTCCTCTTTAATCGCTTCTAATGGATCAGTTACAATCCAATCTAACGCACGATAAAAAGGAGTAAATGGAGCAGTCGCTGCTACAAATAAAATTCTTGTGTCTTCTATCGTTTCTATATATGATGATAAAATATTATTAGGCAATTCGCCCTTTTCATCGATAACGTTAGCACAAATCACTTTGAACTCTGCCTCATCATATAAATGTTCAAGTGTCTCATGTGCTAAAGTCATTCCTTCATTATTACCTATAGTAGCAATATCACAATGTGATTCATTTAATAATTCAATATTTTTCCGTCCTAACGTTGCTTGTGTTATTGGTGCCGATAAATCTACATGATCACCTAAATCTACATAAAGTGAGGGATGTGAAAGTTGTGGTCTTTGTTGTGCCATGTATGCCTTGATACGTTCATATTCATGAAGATGACTATGTATGTCATTCGTATGATAAATCGTTAATTGCATAATACTCCCTCTTTCTATGTTAATAATTTATAATACTGCTTTAATAATTAAATATATACCAAGTAATAACATCACTGTACGTAATAATGTTACTACTGTATCTGACTTGATTGATTGGTTAACTTTTACACCTATTTTAGCACCAATATAACTTGAAATAATCAAAATAATAGAATATCCCCATGCAACATGACCTTGTGCTACGTGGCCAATTGAACTCATCACACTTGAAAAGAAAATCATCATCATACTTGTACCAACAGCAACATGTGGCGGAAATCTAAAAACAATTAACATCAATGGTGTCATTAATGCGCCACCACCAATACCAAATAACCCTGTTAATGTCCCAATAAATAAAGTAGCAAAAAATGCAAATAGTGGTGGTACACTATAATGATATGTGTCTCCACTAGCATCAACATAAGTTTTTTGGTACTTAGGTTTATCAAAAATGGTAATTGGTTTAATTTTATGTCTTACCATTAATAATATTGAAACAAATATTAGAAAAATACCAAAATATAGATTGAAAGACTCAATCGTTAAATATCGACTAATCAATGAGCCAAATAGGGAACCTGGTAACAAACCAAATAAAAAGATTGCACCATTTTTAATATCAACTTGCTTGGTTTTTAAATAACCTAATGATGAAGATAGCCCTGTAACAATAAGAATTAATGATGATGTTCCTATTGCTATTTGAGTCGTAATACCGTGTAATAAATGATGTTCAACACCTAAATATACAAGTGTAGGCACAATAATGATACCTCCACCAATACCTACAATTGATCCAATGATTGCCGATAATCCACCTATTAAAACTAATAAAGTAATTGTTAATAACATATCATCGCCTCTTAAAATAATTTTAGTTGTTGTGGTGCTAAACCTTCATAATCAATATCCAATAATTTTTGATAAGTTTTAGCATTATTTGCTGCATGACCACCTGAATTATTATTGAAAATAACATATATTTTTTTAGCTTTATGCTCTAAAAGTTCTACTTTTTGAGCTAAATCAGTTAATTCTTCTTCATTATAATCATACAGATACCTTACGTCTCGCCATTCTTGATCAGTCATATCCTTTTTAGTCCAACCATGACGATTTCTACCATGATATCTCACAAATGCAGTTTCATTGGTAATTCTATTAACCAAAGGTATACTGCCTTCCTTAACTTGAGGTTCATCCACAACAGCATGAATAATCTGCTGATCAGTTAAAAATGCTAATGTTTGTTCTTTAAAATGATCGTTAAACCAAGATTGATGTCTAAACTCTACACAAATTGGAAAATCTTGTAGTTGTTGTCGTACATACAAAATATATTTAATATTTTGAGCATTGCAATCAAACCAAGGTGGAAATTGAACCAATACCATCGCTAACTTTTGATTTTCTTGCAATGGCTTAAGCATTAATTTAAATTGATCAAAAAGTTCCTGTCGACTTTCTGCAAATTGTTTGTAGTCAGCATGTAACGTCAATGCTTGATGTATTTTAACTACAAATTCAAAGCGATCAGGCGTTTCTTTAATCCACTTTAATATATTTCTTTCAGGTTGAATGGCATAATATGATGCATCTAGTTCAACAACTGGAAAATGACTTGCGTATGTTGTTAATTTATCTGATTGACGTGCCAAATCTTCATAAAGTGAATCGTGATCACCCCAACCTGTTAAACCAATATTTATCATAATAATCACCACCATCATCATACCATATACTATTTATGATATTCACTTACGCAATCTTCTATTATTAAAATCATAAAAACGTAATATCTGTTATACATTCACTACTTTATCCAAATAGCGTTAGATATAACAAATATTACGTTAATTATTATCATATTAAACTTTATACGCCACTTAATAATGTATCAATTTGATTAACAATTTTAGACATTAATGCTGAGGCATTTAATGTAGTAGCTAATCTAGGACTTTGACCACTCCACATATGTGTTAATTCTTTATTACCTCGTTTAGCCGCTTCTTTACGAATAAGGTTAGTTAATTGATTTTGAATTGGGTATTCTGGAATAATGTCTGGATATTGTTGCATATCTTCAATAAATTGATTATTTATGCCTCTAGCATATTTCCCACTAAACGTTTTAGTTACAACCGTATCTGTTTCTTTACTATTGATAATCGATTCTCTTAACAGTGGAGATGCTTTACTATCGCTCGAAGTTAAAAATGCGGTACCCATTTGGACGCCTGAAGCACCAAGTACTAAACTTGCCAAAACACCTCGTCCATCCATGATGCCACCTGCAGCAATAACTGGTACAGTAACAGCATCTACAATTTGAGGTACTAATGACATTGTACCTATCATAGCTTCATGTTCTTTAGGTCCAAGTTTTAAGAATGAACCACGGTGCCCTCCAGCTTCGCTCCCTTGAGCAACAATGATATCTATACCAGCACGTTCATTGGCAATTGCTTCGTCAACAGATGTCGCAGTACCTATTACAGTGATGCCAGCATTTTTTAAACGCTTAATGGTATCAGTATTAGGAATACCAAATGTAAAACTACAGACCTTAATTTGTTGGTCTATAATTATATCAATAGCACGTTCAAATGTTTGCCTTTCGTTGATATTAATGACAGGTTCTTCTAATTTTAATGCTCTTCTATACGGTTTTAACCAAGCATTCATATGTTCAATTTGATTGTTTGTAGTTGACTGCTGACTAGGTACAAAAATATTAACTGCAAATGGTTTCTTTGTTAGTTGTCTAACTTGAGTGATATCTTCAAGTAATTGCTGTGCCGTATAATACCCAGCTCCAATTGAGCCTAAACCACCACTTTCACTAACAGCTGCAACCAATTGAGGCGTAGTACTACCGGCCATGCCAGCTTGAATGATTGGATATTGTATTTTTAACTTTCGCGTTAATTGATTGTCACTCCACATCATGTCACATACCCTTCATTATTTATATTGGAATTGTTGTTTAGGATATTTCTGTTGTTGTCTTGATAATTTTTCTTTTTCCTGTTTATCCATTTCATCTTCAATTTCCATACCTAACATTTCTTCAATTAAATCTTCATGAGAAACAATTGCATCTGTACCACCAAATTCATCTAACACAATGGCTAAATGTTTTCGGCTAATCGTCATTTTACGCAACACCCATTCAGCTTTATTATGTTCATTGACAAATAAGGGCTGAGCAACAAAATCAGTAATATTTTTATCTTTTTCTTTACTCCATGATAATAGATATTTTGAATGAAAGACCCCTATAATATTATCTATATCACCTTCAAACACAGGATATCTTGTATATGGATTGTTCATTACTGTGTCATATGCTTCTTCATACGTCGCAGTTGTTGAAAAAGCAGTGACTTTAACTCTTGGCGTGGTATCTATATCCTTTACTTTTAAATTATCGAAGTTTAAGACACCTTCTAAACGACTTGCTTCAATATCATTAAACGCACCGTCATTACCTGCGATAGCAAGCATTGTTTTAAATTCTTCTTTTGTCATTTGTTGCTCTAAATCATGATCTTTTGATAACTTTTTATTAATACTATCTGTTAATTTATTGAGTAATAATGTAATAGGTTTTAACACAATAATGACTATATTAATGATTGGATAGACAATGCTAGTTATTTTATCAGGAAATGACGCTGCAACAGATTTAGGTATCACTTCTGATATTAAAATAATAACAATGGTTAAGACACCAGAAGCTATGCCGACACTGATTCCCCATCTTAGTGCTAACATTGTAACAAGTGTAGGTAATAGTATATTAGCCACATTATTACCAATTAAAATTGTTGTAATAAATTCGCTCGGTTTACTTAATAATTTAACAATACGTTGTGCTTTTTTATCTCCTTTATCTGCTTCAGTTTGAAATTTAGTCTTATTCGCTGCAGTTAAAGCTGTTTCACTTCCAGAAAAGAAAAAAGACACAAAAATTAATATTATTATAGCAATAATCACTAATTTTTCTCCTTAAAATTCGACTTGTATTTTACTATTTTATTCCCATCAAATTGAATGCATAAACGCAAAAAGAAAATGGAAAATTACTTTTTATATTTAGCAATTACTAGGGAGTGGAACAGCAATAATTGTTAGTGTTTCTACTATCTTGATAGCTAGAAAATCTTATGCGCTTTATTATGATTAATAAACTGTAAACCCTTTTTATAGCAATCAATTGTAATCCTTTTTTTGATTTACAATCTTTAAAGCTTTAATTTGTTAACAACTCTTTAATAAAGTCGTCTTTTATTTCGTAAATAACTGGATTGCTTTTGATTTTTATTAATTTATCTTTATGTATTGCAATCACTTCATTAATTTTATTTCTAGAATAACCTAAATATTCTTTAAGTTTTTTTACACTTATTCTTGAATATTTGCTACCAAAAATTTTATCTTGTAATAATATAAATAACACACTAAATTCATATTTATTGAGATTTTTGTTTTTTAAAGCTAATTCTAACTTATTAATTATTTCATTATTATTTTCAAACGTCTCTATAATACTTTCCTGACCTTCTATTAATATTTGTAACATAACTGCTATAAAAAGAGTGAGTTCACCTTTATTAAAAAAATCTGATGCATTTTCAAAAGCTTTGTAATATTTACTTTTATTATTGTTTACGACATATGAAAAAGTTAAAGCAGTAAATGAATCTAAACTATCATTTAATAACCTAGCTAATAAATATCTCCCTAACCTACCGTTACCATCATAAAAGGGATGTAAATATTCAAACATAAAGTGACTTGCCATAATTTTAAATAAATCAGGTGCATCGAAGTCCTTTATAAATGCCATCATCAAAGTTAAAAATTCATATATTTCTGCTTCATCAAATTCATTTCTATGTACCCATTTATTTTTACTACTGTCAAAAACGCCTATAGCGTGTTTTCTAAATAAATTACCATCTGGCAAATCTTTTGGTTTAATTTCATCTGAAACGATAATATCAAATAATTTTCTTATATCTGAAAGGTTATTAATTTCAACATTACCTTGTTGGATCATTAAGTATTGATTAACAAGACCATTAAATCGTTTATTTGTACCTTTAGTTTTATTTATAGCAGCTGCTATCTCTTTTTTTGTGCTTCTAATATTTTCAGTTTCATTAGTACTTTGAAGTTCATTAATAAGTAAATACTTAATGTAAGCTTCATTAGCAATTCCAGGTTGGAGTGACGCTAAATGTCTAATTTTCGCAGAATTAATTAACACCTTTTCTAATTTACAAACAAGTTCTCTTGTTAATACGAAAAACAAAGGATAACTAATATCTCGCTTCTGTTTTTCATCTTGTATAGGATTTATAACTAAATTTGTAACATATGAAGCATAACTATTTTTTCTTAAGTTGTATTCGTTTTCTACGTGATCAGAACCATACATATGAAATAATTTTTTTAAAGATTTATAATCCATATGACTACTCCTTATTAATCATATTTCTATATATAACGTTTATAT
>NZ_PPQR01000022.1 GCF_002902085.1 Staphylococcus simiae | reverse complement strand
ATTAGCCCAATTTACTTTATTGTTATAAATTATTTAGAGTCTTTACCGTATAATTCTTGTTTGATTTTAGTTGTTGAGATACCTTCTGTACGATTTAAGTAGATAACTTCACATTTATCTTTTAAGAAATCAAATTCACCTTCCCAGTCATGACCCATAACGAAGACATCAACATCATATTTATCAACGTCAGTTTCTTTTTGACCCCAGTTATCTTCTGGAATAACTAAGTCTACATAGCGAATAGATTCTAACATCATTTTACGTTGTTCAAAATCATAGTAAGATTTTTTATTTTTAATTTGGTTAAATTCGTCAGAAGAAAGTGCTACGATCAGGTAATCTCCCATTTCACGTGCTCTTCTTAGTAATTCAATATGACCATAATGCAATAAATCATACGTTCCATACGTAATTACTCGTTTCATAATGAAGTCTCCTTAATGTTATATATAGTTAATATAACATAATTTTAGTTATTTTAAAATTTATACATAGATATATTATTATAACTGATTTACTAAAATATTATTTATCACTGTTTATATCTTGATGTATTAAGTCAGCAATATATTGCGAAGCTTTTCCATTATCAACAGAACAGAATCTATCATAAAATGCGTCGATTTTATCTTGATATTTTTCTTGAACTTCATCAAGGTTTTTCAGTTGTTTAGCTAAGCCATAAGGTTCTTTATAAATTGGACCTGGTAAATCTTTCATATAATCCATATAGAAACCTCTAAGACCTTTATCATATTTATCAATATCATACGCAAAGAAGAATTGAGGACGTTTCAATATACCAAAATCAAACATTACTGAAGAATAATCAGTGATTAAACAATCGCTAATTAAATATAACTCTGAAATATCACTATAATTTGATACATCAATAGCAAAGTTTTCATATCCTGCTAAATCTAAAGCGTTAGAAATAAGATAGTGCATACGTAGTAAAACAACGTAATCGTCCCCTAATTCTTGCTGTAAATTTTCTAAATCTATTTTTAATTCGAATAAATATTTACCTTTACCAAGAAATTCATCATCACGCCAAGTCGGAGCATACATAATTACTTTCTTATCTTTAGGAATATTTAAATTTGTTCTAATTTCTTCTATATATTCTTTATCATTAGCTTTATTAACTAGTACGTCATTACGTGGATAGCCAATTTCTAAAATTCTATCTTCATCCATCCAAAAGGCACTCTTAAAAATTTCTGTAGAATATCTATTTGGTGACACAAGATAATCCCAGCGAGATGTTTCCCTATTGAAGTTACGTTTGTATTTATGTGTTGTAGTACCTGGCATTCTAACAACTTTCATATCATTAGCTAAACGTTTTAAAGGTGTTCCATGCCATGTTTGAATATAAGTTTGATTGTCTTTTTTGTTTAAATATAAAGGTAAACGTGAATTAGCAACCCAATGACTTGCTTCTGAATAAGCTTGATAATATTCAGAAGAACCACGCTTAACCTTTTTAGCATTACCTGGAATTACATGGTTGTCTGGGTTTTTAAAAGCCCAAACATAATTGTAATTTGGATAATATTGGTACATATATTCATAGATGTATTTCGGACTATCACTATAATTTTTACCACCAAATGATTCAAAAACAATGGTTTTAGGTTTAACTTTTTCTGGTCTATCACTTAATTCGTATATAGAACGATTTTTTAATTTATTACGCAAGACAATGTTTTTTACATGACGTAATTTATAACGTAACTTATTCACTTTATAAGCGTTATCAGTATCATCTTTCATCAGCAACATCGTCTCAATTTTATTAAGTGGATTTTGATGCTTAACTAAATGTAGATTTAAATATTTAGATAATTCTACTAACATATCTTTGTTATTGTTGTATCTCACTTCAATATCATAAAGGCTAGGATTGAATTCTTTTTTTAATTTCTCTTGCATTTTTTTAATTAAGAATTTTTTAACTTTAGGGTTATCAACACGTTGCATCGCATCATAAAAGCTTTGAACATAGTCTGTGAATAGCATATCAAAGTCTTGTTCAGTTAGCGTTGATGTTTCGAATGGATCATAAACCTCACCACGATAATAGAATTGGAATTTAAGAATTCTGATAAATTTTTCAGCATATTTCATATATTCCAGTATGAATGACCAGTCAGCATATACTTTTAGGTTTTCATTGAATTGAATATGGTGTGCCTTAACGATAGCAGTTCTAAAAATAATATTACATGCTGATTGTCTTCTTAAAAATGAATTAATATCATCCGAATTACCTCTATAGTATTTCACCTGTACTTTATTTAAATCGACATATTGAGGTCTTTTAATAGCAAATGAATGGATTGGAGCAATTAAACCATCAGTCCCATTTAATTTTTGCAAATAGAATGTTACAGCATAAGAAGCTAGTTCATCATCTGCATCTAAAAACATGAAATAAGGTGTCTCCACCTCATCAATAGCAACATTTCGTGCATGAGCATGACCACCATTTTGTTCTAAATTAATGATATTAGCGTCTTTATCATAGTCTTTTAACGTCTTATTTAAGATTTGTTCACTGTTGTCTGTAGACCCATCATTAACTATGATTAGATTAAAGTCTTGAGAACGTTGCTGTTTCAAACTTTCAATACAATTTTTTATATATTCTTCAGAGTTATAATAAGTTACTATTATAGTTAATGCGTTCATAATTAAGTCCTTTCGCAAGCAATATTAATATATTTAATATAAACAAATAGCTTAAATTGATAATTTATTTTATTTAGCCATTATATCTAACTTTCAAAATTTATGCGAATGTTACTAAGGTTAAATTCGAATTAATATCAGAAATATAGCAGAATAACTATGATAATCATTATTACTAAAATATATTATTGATATCCACAGTAGAAATGTGTTTTAGAAGTCAAAGTGTTATAATATTAGCGATAAATATAAGTAGAATATTTAAAATTAAGGAGTAAATGCATGATTAAAAAAAGCATCAATAAACTAGTAAAACTTATGATTAAGGTTATTTTTAAATTGATGTCACTATTTACTAATCGTAAATTGATTTATTTTGAAAGTTTTCATGGCAAACAATTTAGTGATAATCCGCGGGCATTATATGAATATTTATCCCAACATACGAATCATAAACTTGTATGGGGTGTTAAAAAAGGATATGAATCAATATTTGAACAACAGGGTGTGCCATTTGTTACGCGTTTTTCATTGAAATGGTTTTTAACTATGCCACGTGCCAAATACTGGATTATTAACACACGTTTACCAAAATGGTTTTATAAGTCACAGCACAATATTTATCTGCAAACTTGGCATGGTACACCACTGAAACGTTTAGGCTTAGATATTGAAGATGTACAAATGCCAGGTACGAATACTAAGTTATACAGACAGAATATTATAGATGAAAGCAAACGTTGGGATTATATGATTTCACCTAATCACTATTCAACAGATATATTTGAACGTGCTTTTCAAGTAGAGCGTTCTAAAATCATTGAAACAGGATATCCAAGAAATGATAAGTTGGTCAATGAACAATATAATGCAGATTATATTCAACGTATTAAAGACAGCTTGAACATTCCACCTCATAAAAAAGTAGTCATGTATGCACCAACTTGGCGTGATGATAAATTTATCTCTAAAGGAACATATGAGTTAAATTTAAACTTCAATATTGAGAAGATGAGACAACAATTAAGTGATGATTATGTCATTTTACTAAGAATGCACTACTTAGTTGTGACTAGAGTAGAAGAACATGATTCATTTGTCATAGATGTTTCTGATTATAAAGATATTGCAGAGTTATATTTAATTAGTGATATTTTAATTACTGACTATTCTTCAGTAATGTTTGATTTCGGCGTCTTAAAAAGACCACAAATATTTTATGCTTATGATTTAGCAGACTATGGTGATCGTTTACGTGGCTTTTATATGGATTATAAACATAGTTTACCCGGGCCTATTGTTGAAAATGAAGATGAGTTGATCAAAGTGTTACATAATAGTGATAACCTTAGTACGCTTTATGCTGAAAACTTGAATCAATTTTACCACAAATATTGTTCGCTAGAAGATGGACAGGCTGCTAAAAGAGTTGTTAATCATTTAATGCGTAAGTAGTAGAATTAAAATAATGTATTCCTCAATCTATAAACAAAGGGAGTTTAATATGACAACTAAACAATTAATAGCTAGTGCTGTAACAGTTATGACTATGCTTATGACTGCAAATTCAGCTCAAGCAGCAGAAAATTATTACTATGATGGTATGCATAGTCCCAATGATGCACAGGCATTGTCTAAAGCTAAAAAGATTAGTAATCATGATGTGACTATCTCACATTATGATTATGCTAATAAAACACCGTACAAGGCTGTGGGAAGAGTTTCTAATAATGATGGTTGGAAAGGATATGGCAAAGATAGTATGGGCACAGGATTTGTAGTTGGGCCACATACTTTTTTAACTAATGGTCATGTCATTGATCGTAAAAATGGACAACCAGCTGCTGCGAAAGAAATTACTTTTGATATGAATCGTGATGGTAAAAACATCCCGTATCATTTTCATGCCACTAAAGTTATTAAAGTACCCCAACATGACATTGCAATTGTTTATACTAAGGAAAATTTAGCAAAATACGTTCAACCGCTAAAATTAGCTTCTGATAGTCAAATTAGTCATCTTAAATTTAATGATCGCTTATATTCATTAGGTTATCCATGGCAATTTGATGGTAAAAAAGACGATAATACCAAAGCATATTGGAATAAATACCGAGTATTGCAACGTTCTGGCAATGGAACAGAGATTCAAATTAAAGATAAATTCCGTTCTGGTGCCTCAGGTTCACCAATGGTTAATAATAAATATCAAGTATTCGGGTTACGTACGTATGGCTACAATTTACGAGGTAATTCATCAGGAGAATATGCTAAACAAGAAGTAGCAGGCGGAGAAGCTGTAAATGGTTTTGCTGGAAAATATATAAAAGAAAGAATTAAGTAAAGATGATGCCAAAATGATGTCCAAAAGAAATTGGGCATCTTTTTTATGACCTACTTTTGGCTAAAATGTGTCAATTTTTAAAATAGACTATTATGCTCAGATAATTTTGCAAGAGGACATTTATTGTCCTTTGAAAATGTTTTAATAGAAGTGTAATTAAATAGCGCTCTTTTTAAAAGGTTCATAAATAAATTGCACCGATGTTTGGGAAGTAGACAATAGAATTATCAGATGATTAAGTTATAGCAACTGTTAAATAGCGCTTGAATAAACTATAGGGGGAAACATTATGTTTAAGCAACAAGTTAATCATGACCACGTGACACAAAGTAGATATTTTGAAGAAACGAAGAGGATATTAAACCATGAAAAAACTTTGATTCAAGAGCAAGGTTTTGGATTAATATGTTCTGAACAAGCCATTCAACTTATTGCACAACAAGTATATGTTTCGACTGAAAGTGAACAACAGAATCAAGAAAATATTTCACACTTTTTAAATGAAAATATTACTGATGAATTGATTTATGGCAATCTTCAAGAGGGACATGTTATTAATATTGATGCTGATGGTGAAGACATTATGTTTTATTATTAAAAATGATAAAAGAGGGTGTATGGTTCGTGCCATACATCCTCTTATTAATTATTCGGTATAAGTTTTATGTATTTCCTCTAATCGATGAACAAAATCATCGATATAACTTTGAGGTCCTAACATTTTGGCTAATGGTGCAAGCTGATAAGCAATATAATAAGCATCAAACTTTGTGCAATTGACTAATACAGTTACTGAAGTATCATTATGAGCAATTAATTTCTTTATAGAATATTGTTTTTGAAATTGATGCCAAATTGATGTATCTATTTCGAATTTAAAGGGCTCTTGTATATTTGTTTGATTAAATTTAGAAGTAAGTGTATCAACAGCAATGATATGTCTCATCGCTATATTATAAACCTTTTTTTCATATTCATAACTAAACCAATAATCGAAGTGCATATATAAAATGGATAAAGGTTTAACAAATAATTTGTCATCTTTAGTGGTAATTCTAATGTAATGTTGATTTGAAATGGCTTTTTGAATGGTCATAAGAGATGTTCCTGGTAATAAATCAGTTCTCACTTTAAAGCTATTAAGCATCTCTTTAAGAATATTTTGATCTTCAAGTTTGGAACTAGCAATATTATCTAAAAATAGCTTGTAAATATCATAATGTAAAATAGGTGTTAAACTTTTTATTTTAATTAACAAACTTAAAATACCTAAACTATTTTCATGGTTAATATTATTAACTAATTGGTAGCCATTTAATACTCTATTGTAAATAATTTTAGACTTCTGACTTCTCCAATATTCACTTTCGTAAAAAAAGTTATTAATAGTGGTAATATCTCGCTGAATAGATTTGTCACTGACTTCAGTTATAGTTTGTATATTATTTTTATTAACAATATTCCCGTTAATAAGCAAAGTTAATATATTTAATATACGTGTTGATTTATCCAAATAATTCTCCCCTTCATCCCTTTGATTTATACACAACTAAAAAACAAGATTTTTTAATAAATAAATATATAGATAATTTATATCATACTTTATAGATAAATAAAAATGGTGGACACATATTGTCTGTGTCAAAAATATTGTATTGCTATATAATAAAAAGTTGTTTATATTTGAGGTATCAAAAGTTGGAGGTTATGCAATTATGAAAAAAGTAAGTTTGTTAGCGACAACAACATTAGCAGGGGCATTATTATTCACAGGTTTAGAATCAGGACACGAAGCAAAAGCAGCAGAAATAAATGCAAATCAAGCTAAAAATGCGGCAGTAAATATTTCTAAGGGGTATACAGAAGCAGGTAAAGTATCATTTAATAAAGATTATACCGATGAAGGAAACTTCTATAGATTTCAATTTTATGGTGAAGAAGATAATGGAGTAGGATTTATTGATGTATATAAAGACGGCAACACAATTAAATATTCAACTCCAAGAAGTGGTCCAGATGGTGAAAAAGTCGTACATGGTGACTTTTTAAATGGACAAAATGCAAATACAGCAACTTCAAACAACCAACAAGTGCCAAGTAACAATGCTCAAAATCAAACACCAGCGCCAAATAATAACGCTCAAAATCAAACACAAAATCAAAATAACATGCAACAACCAACAAACGTCGAACAAGCGCCAGCAACACACATGACAGAATTACCAGCAACTGGGGAACAAGCAAGTAATTCAACATTTATCGCTGTCATTGCATCAGCATTAATGGCAGTAGGTTCAGTATTAACCTTCAAACGCTTCTCAAAAAATAAATAACACAATAAAGCAGTACTTGCCGCAATATATGCAAGTACTGCTTTTCATTGACACATTCATTTACTTAGTGCTTTTATCTATATCAAGTTCTGTAAGATAAGTTGGGCGTGCTTTGCGGAATAAAAACTCACCATGACGAATTGAAGCGAGACATTCAACACGACGTCGTTGAGCTTCAAAGACATTTGGCGCATCAAGCACAATAAAGTTAGCTGGTTTACCAGCATCCAAACCATAGTCATCTTCAATTTGCATTAATTGTGCACCGTTATACGTAATTAAATCAAAATTGCGAGGGAAATCTTGTTCTCTCATTAATTGCGTAGCATGTAAACCGTTATCTAAAATGTTCATTAAGTTGCCTGAACCAGCTGGATACCATAAATCCACAATAGAATCTTGACCGAATGCGACATTAATATCATTATCGACAAACTCTTTAACGCGTGTTAATCCACGACGTTTTGGATACGTATCTTGTCGACCTTGTAAATATAAATTTTCAGTAGGGCATGCTACAAAATTCAAGCCGGATTGTCTGAATAACCCCATCATACGAAAGGCATAAGCATCATCGGCTGAACCGAATGAACATGTATGTGAAGCCGTTGTTGATTGACCGTAACCTTGTTTCATTGCTTCAGCATTTAATTGTTCTAAGAAACGAGCATCGGCATCATCTGTTTCATCGCAATGGACATCAATCAATTTATTATATTTAATTGCTAGTCTAACAATTTCTTTAACAGACTCAGCACCATCTTGAGGGCTCCATTCGTTATGAGGTATGCCACCAACACAATCTGCACCTAATTGTAATGCTTCTTCAACGAGGTCACGTCCTGTTTTACCATTTTCCTTAAAGGAATACATCCCATTTTGCGGGAATGCTACTACTTGAATTGTAATATTATCTTTTAATTCATCACGTACTTCGATCGCGGCTTTAATGCCAGTCAAGTTTGGATCAGTGCAATCAGTTTGAGCACGAATATATTGTGTGCCATAGCTAGCAACGTCTTTAATTGCTTGGCGCATACGTGATTTCATCTCTTCTTTTGTCGTACCTTTTTTATAATCGTTCCATAAATCAATTGCTTCAAATAAAGTACCAGACTCATTTTTGATATTTGGATCTTGTCCAGTAAAGTAATAATCTAAATGTAAATGTGAATCAACATAAGGTGGTAATACTAAAGCACCTTCTAAATCAATGATTTCATCAGCTTCTTTTAAATCGTTACCGAACTCGACAAATTTGCCATCTTCTATAAGTATCTCTGATGCATCATTATGCTTATAAATAGATGCGTTAATAAATTTTTTTGACAATGGTAATACCTCCGTTACAAAGTTTTACTTTCTACAACACTACCTTAAAACTATTGATTATCACTTGCAATGGTTACACATCACAAAAATAGCCATTATATTTAGTTGAAATACCAAATGTTAATAAATTCACAAACTATAAGATTTTCAACTTTTTAGCTTATAAAAATTAAAATTGTCAGATGATTATGATAATTATATGACATTTGTAGTTAATGTATTTAAATTCTAAATAAATTGTATACACTTGGTTTAAGGAGGGAATCAATATGATAAATAAGAACGATATTGTAGCAGATGTAGTGACAGATTATCCTAAAGCAGCGGATGTCTTCAGAAGTGTTGGAATTGATTTTTGTTGTGGTGGTAATGTCACAATTGAGAAAGCTGCCGAAGACAATAAAAAGGTTAATTTAGACGGTTTAATGGAACGTTTAAATGAAATTGAAAATACTAACTCAAAAGGTTCGTTAAATCCTAAATATTTAACAGTACCTTCTTTAGTTCAATATATACAATCGGCGTATCA
Organism: Staphylococcus simiae; assembly: GCF_002902085.1. Taxonomy (GTDB): domain Bacteria; phylum Bacillota; class Bacilli; order Staphylococcales; family Staphylococcaceae; genus Staphylococcus; species Staphylococcus simiae. The sequence goes on along the minus strand of NZ_PPQR01000022.1, from coordinate 70,837 downwards.
TGAGCCGTTAAGAGAAGAATTTAAAAATTTAACACCTTATGTGACAAAATTGTCTAAGGTACATGGTCCAAATAATCCTTATTTGGTAGAGCTTAAATCAGTTTATGACACATTTAGAAAAGGTATGTTAGAACATACTGAAAAAGAAGATGACGTTGATTTTCCTAAACTGATTCAATATGCTAATGGCGAACAAGTAGATGATATTCAAGACATTATAGATGATTTAGTGAGTGATCATAATGGTACAGGTGAATTGTTGGAAAAAATGCGAGAATTAACATCAGATTTCCAACCACCTGCTGAAGCTTGTGGTACATGGCGTTTAGTATATCAAAGATTAAAAGATTTAGAAGCATTTACACATGAACACGTACATTTAGAAAATCATGTCCTATTTAAAAAAGTAAGTTAAATTTATTATTAATATTCAAGTTATAACATATATCAATTTTTGTACATGATCATAAGTGTATATAAATGTTCGTATTAAGACGACATAATGAAGTGTAGCTATTTTAAGACACTGTCATTATGTCGTTCTTTTTTTGTAAATTATTCATGAAATGTACATGTATTGTTGTGATAAAATAAATATATTAAAAATCACTGGGGTGTTATGGTGTTATCTTTAACTGTATTACTACTTGAAAGAGTAGGCTTAATCATTATTTTAGCTTATGTATTAATGAATATACCTTACTTTAAAAACTTAATGAATCGCAGACGGACATGGCGTGCGCGCTTACAACTATGTATCGTGTTTAGTTTGTTTGCCTTAATGTCAAATCTAACTGGTATTGTTATTAATCCAGATCATAGTGTTTCGGGAAGTATTTATTTCCATTTAAACAACGATGTCTCACTGGCTAATACACGTGTGTTAACGATTGGTGTTGCTGGTTTAGTCGGTGGGCCATTTGTTGGTTTATTTGTAGGTATTATTTCTGGTGTCTTCAGGTTATATATGGGTGGTGCAGGTGCTGAGATTTATTTAATTTCATCATTGTTTATTGGGATAATATCTGGTTACTTTGGTTTACAAACACGTAAATTAAATCGTTATCCAAGCATTGTTAAGAGTGCTTTTATTGGTGTGCTGATGGAAGGCATACAAATGTTAAGTATCTTAATATTCTCAACTGATAAAACTTATGCCATGGAATTAATTTCATTAATTGCGATACCTATGATTATTGTGAATAGTGTAGGTACAGCTATATTCATGTCGATTATTATTTCGACATTAAAGCAAGAAGAACAAATGAAAGCTGTACAGACACATGATGTTTTACAATTGATGAATCAGACGTTACCGTATTTTAAAGAAGGTTTAAATAAAGAATCTGCTGAACATATTGCAGTTATTATTAAAGATTTAATGAAAGTATCAGCAGTTGCCATAACAAGTAAACATGAGATTTTGTCACATGTTGGAGCTGGCAGTGATCACCATATTCCAGAAAATGAAATTATTACGAGTTTGTCTAGAGATGTTTTAAAGTCTGGACAATTAAAAGAAGTGCATACGAAAGAAGGGATTGGCTGTAGTCATCCCAACTGTCCTTTATGTGCAGCAATTGTTATTCCATTAGAAATGCACGGCGCAATTATAGGTACGCTGAAAATGTATTTTACAAATCCTAATGATTTAACATTTGTTGAAAGACAACTGGCTGAAGGATTAGCTAATATATTTAGTAGTCAAATTGAATTAGGTGAAGCTGAAATGCAAAGTAAGTTACTCAAAGATGCTGAAATTAAATCGTTACAAGCACAAGTAAGCCCTCACTTTTTCTTCAACTCTATTAATACGATTTCTGCACTGGTTAGAATTAATAGTGAGAAGGCACGCGAGTTATTGTTAGAGCTAAGTTATTTCTTTAGAGCCAATCTGCAAGGTTCTAGACAGCATACTATTTCTTTAGATAAAGAAATTAGCCAAGTTCAAGCTTATTTATCTTTAGAACAAGCTAGATTTCCAGGACGATTTAACATCCAATTCGCTGTCCCAGAGCATTACAAAAAAGTATTAGTACCACCTTTTTTAATTCAAATATTAGTTGAAAATGCCATTAAACATGCGTTTACCAATCGTAAGCAAGGGAATAATGTTAAAGTTTCAGTTATAGAGGAAGATGAGCAGCATGTACGCATCATTGTAACGGATAATGGACAGGGTATTGCCAATGATAAATTACATTTACTAGGTGAAACTTCCGTCGAATCTGAATCTGGAACTGGTAGTGCTTTAGAAAACTTGAATTTACGTTTAAAAGGACTATTTGGCATACCAGCAGCATTACAGTTTAACTCAACATCAAGCGGTACCACTTTCTGGTGTGTACTTCCTTGTGATAAACAAGAGGAGGAAATGGAATGAAAGCATTAATCGTAGATGACGAACCACTAGCACGCAACGAACTAGGCTATTTACTTAATGAAATTGGTGGTTTCGATGAGGTTAATGAAGCGGAAAATGTAACAGAAACATTGGAAGCATTATTGTTAAATCACTATGACATTATCTTTTTAGATATTAATTTAATGGATGAGAATGGGATTGAATTAGGCTCTAAAATTCAAAAAATGAAAAATCCTCCAGCGATCATTTTTGCTACAGCGCATGATCAATATGCAGTACAAGCGTTTGAATTGAATGCGACAGACTATATTTTAAAGCCATTTGGACAACAGCGCGTAGAACAAGCAATCAATAAAGTAAAAGCGCAACAACAAACAACTGGCAATCAATCAGCACCTAAAGTTGAAGCCGTATCTGGAGATTTTGAACAAAGTTTACCTGTAGAAATTGATGATAAAATACATATGCTCAAACAAAAAAATATTATAGGTATTGGGACACATAATGGGATTACAACCATTCACACAACGAATCATCAATATGAGACAACAGAGCCATTAAATCGTTATGAAAAACGTTTAGATCAATCACATTTTTTACGTATTCACCGTTCCTATATTATTAATAAAAAGCATATCAAAGAAGTACAACAATGGTTTAATTACACCTATATGGTAATTTTGACGAATGGGGTCAAAATGCAAGTGGGACGTTCATTTATGAAAGAATTTAAGGTATGGGCAGGTCTTGTTTAGGGTTACTTTACAGTAATCCTTTTTTTAATGCATTTTAGCTATGAAATTTTGTATTTCAGCAAAAATACGACGCAAAACGAAACATGGACACTATACTGTAGATAAATTAAACGTAGGAGGCAATGGTCGTGAAACAAAAAGTAGACGAATCAAAACCAGCCCATTTTTTATATCAATGTATAGTTATAGGCGTGGTACTATTAGTATCAAAAATAATTGAGTCATTTATGCCCATACCTATGCCAGCGTCAGTGATAGGCTTAGTGCTATTATTTATTTTATTATGCACAGGTGTTGTTAAATTAAGACATGTTGAAACGGTAGGAACCACTTTAACAAATAATATTGGTTTACTATTCGTGCCAGCAGGTATTTCAGTAGTGAATTCATTAGGTGTCATTAGTAGAGCACCGATTTTAATTATTGGTTTAATAATAGTATCAACAATATTATTACTTATTTGTACCGGTTATGTTACAGAATTAATTATGAAATTAACATCTAAAGGTTCGACTGACGATATTGCAGAAGATATTAAAATGAAGGAGGCACAAGCACATGACTGAGCATTTAGCACTTAATACACCATATTTCGGTATTTTATTATCAGTAATTCCATTCTATTTAGCAACATTACTATTTGAAAAGACTAATCGCTTTTTCTTGTTTGCCCCTTTATTTGTCAGTATGGTTGTCGGTGTGGCCTTCCTTTATTTTACCGGAATTCCTTACAAAACTTATAAAATAGGGGGAGATATTATATACTTCTTCCTTGAACCAGCAACCATTTGTTTTGCTATTCCACTCTATAAAAAGCGTGATGTTTTAGTAAAACATTGGCATAGAATTATTGGTGGTATTGGCGTAGGTACAGTTGTCGCACTACTTATTATTATGGCTTTCGCTAAATTGGCTCAATTTGCCAATGACGTTATTTTATCAATGTTACCTCAAGCAGCTACAACAGCGATTGCTTTACCCGTGTCAGCAGGGATTGGCGGCATTAAAGAATTGACTTCTTTAGCAGTTATTTTAAATGGTGTGATTATTTATGCCTTAGGAAATAAATTCTTAAAATTATTCCATATTACGAACCCAATTGCTAGGGGACTGGCACTTGGTACGAGTGGTCATACATTAGGTGTTGCACCAGCAAAAGAACTTGGTCCTGTCGAGGAATCAATGGCAAGTATTTCCTTAGTTTTAGTAGGTGTGGTCGTTGTCGCAGTGGTTCCTATATTTGTAGCCATATTCTTCTAGATATAATATGACAAAGCAGTAGCAATCTCATACGGTTGCTACTGCTTTTTAAGTTACAATTTTAAAGGGTGCGACTACATTTTGGTGTTGTAGGTAATGAATAGTGAATATTTACATATTGTACAGAATGTTGTACTTTTAAAATGAATAAGGAGGTATGTATGATGACTGTTATAACGTATTCAAATGCTAGAAAGAACTTTAGACAGCTTATAGATAATGTCAATGACAATGCTGAAGCTATAACGATTACAACTAATGATCGCAATGCCGTCTTACTTTCTGAAGCTGATTACAATTCCATTATGGAAACATTATATTTACAGCAATCACCTGCGAATGCTAAACATTTAGCACAATCCATAGCGGATTTAGAACGTGGCAACTCAGTGAAAGTTGATGTTGAATCTTATGACTAAGTTAAATATCACTTTTTCACCTGATGCCTTTGAAGATTATAAATACTGGCAGAAACAAGATAAAAAGTTATTGCAAAAGATTAATAGTTTAATTAAAAGTATACAACGTGAAGGTGTACTTGAAGGTGAAGGTAGGCCTGAACCATTACGTGGTGATTTAAAGAGCTACTATAGTAGAAGAATAAATCATCATGAACATAGAGTGGTATATAAAGTCACAGATTCAGCTATTTTAATAGCATCATGCCGATACCACTACTATAAATGACATATTATTGAATTTAAATTAATAACTTAATCTAGAAAAAACACCTCCATAATGATTCGCTTTACACGAATTCAACGGAAGTGTTTTTTATTTTTTTCCTACTAATTGCGATCAGCTCAAGTGCATATATCTTCGCGATTGCTTTTTTAAGTTATAAATTATTGCTTGTTAGGGATAATCCATTTTGTGATGAATATAGCGATAATGACAAAGACCATACATAGTAAGAAACCTGTCATAGCTGCAATGGTCATTGAACTTGATGCTTTAATCATATTATAAAGGGAAGTGAAAATAGTAATACCAAAGGCGGCACCTATAGTTGCAACCATTTTATAAATGCCAGAAGCAATACCCACTTTTTCAGAAGGTGCATTTGAAACCGCGGTATTCAATCCTGGTGTTGCAAAGAAACCTAATCCCATACCGAATAATAAGAAACCGAATAAACTACTGAAAATATAAACATTAAAAGGAATGACAGTTAAGCCGATAAATAACATGCCTAATGCTACGAATCCAGAGCCTATCATCATAGGAATCTTGGCCTGACGTTCTCTCATCATACGTTCACCAATACGAATTGTGATTAAGACACCGAACATATAAGGAATCGTTAAGAAACCAGAATATAAGCCAGAAATATTAAAGTTTTGTTGAGCGAAGATATTAAATAATGCGAGTGTACCAACTGTTGTATTCATTAAAAAGTTGGCGATAACAGTACCAATGAAAAAACGACTAGAAAACAGACTAAAGTCTATAAATGGGTCTTGACGTCTTTTTTCAATAATAATAAAGCTATATAAAGTAACGATAAAAAGTAGAATCAATAACCATGTAGTAGCGCTAAGCCAACCAATTTGATTGCCCATAGAAATAATGACATTTAGGCTCAGCATAAAAATGATGAAAAATAGTAGCCCTAAAAAATCAAACTGTGTATTGTGATGACTATCTTCTTTTACTTCGGGCACATCACGTAATAAATAAAAAGATATGACTGTAACAATAATGGAAATAATAAATATCCATTGCCAAGAGATAGCTGTAGCAATAGAACCTGCGAGTAATGAGGCTAGTCCTGTACCACCATAAGATCCCATAGACCAGAAACTCATGGCTCTATGTCGAGCGTTACCATAATAATAAGTGTTGATAAGTGAAATTGTAGCAGGCATTAAACAAGCAGCTGAAAATCCTTGAACTGCTCTACCGACTAACAATAACCAACTACTATGTGTAATAATAATGAGGATTGAGCCAATAATACTTAATACTAAGCCAAGACGCATGATTTTGACTCGGCCAAAGCGATCAGCAAAGCCACCAGCTGTTACCATAAAAACGCCAGTAAATAATGAAGTTAAGCTAATTGCGATATTAATAATACCGTCAGAACTTTGATAGGTTTGTTGGACATGTGGACCAATATTTAAAAAGGATTGTCCAAATAGCCAATAAGTTAAGATGGCTAACATAATCGCAGTAATGAGCTTATTACCACCTTGGTAATTGGGGACATTAGAATGTTCCATAATAAAAATTCCTCCTATTCAAATTTGCAACATGATATAACAACATCTCTTACTTTTAATTGTAATCGTAGTAAATATAAAATTGTATGTAAAAAGCGACAAAAATAAAAATGAACTTGGCATTTTAGCTCAAAGTACTAGGGCGTTGGTGAAGTTAAATAATAAATATCATTGCTATTTGTGATGATAGTCATATGAGAAATGTTGGGAACTGCACTTGGGATTGCACTAAGGACCGCACTTAAGACTGCGATAAATATTGTGCAAAGGTGATATAAGGATAAATTTTTCAATAAAAAATGGCACGTGAGCTTGGATAGTTATATCTAAACTTACATGCCTCTATGATTAATATGATCTGTTTGTTTTAGGACGAATCGCTTCATCTTTAGATAGTATAGGGTTAAGGCTTGGTTCGAAAATTTGATGTTCAAAATGTTGTAATGAAAACTTTTTTAAATTATTGATAAATGTACCAATAGCATAATCTAATTTTCTTTTTGAAAAAGCAATGGCATTATTGTCATATTGGTTGTTGTCGTATTGCTGTTGATAGATTCTATAAGCAATCTTTAATTTGTTATAAGGCATTTCTAAGTCATCATAATAATTTAAGAATTCTTGAATTTGAGCATTAGAGTTGTCTTTGAAATTACTCATTCTAATGATTAAATCTTGAACTTGATGGTTTAATGATTCATAATCTCTTAAAATATCTGAAACTATATCACACGTATCCGCTTTGTTAAAGTTGGCCGTTTTGAAATGTAATTCATTGTTACGGACTTTTGCCGTTTTATAAATGACAATATCAATCATACTAACGATATCATTTCTCGCATCGTTTTCTCGTATTCTCTGTTGTTGAGAAAATTGCTTTTTTGTAGCCCATAAAGTAGCAAGAAAAGACATGATGCCACCAATGATTGCTGCTATAAATTCACTCATTTTATCAACTCCAATGATTCATAATAATTAAATTATGTCATAAATAATAGAGTGTTAAAATAGTTTTATTGAAAATAATTACACATTTAAAAATGCATTTATTTCTTACTTGGTATAAAGAAGTGTGAATGCTGATAATGAAATGTAATATCTGATGAATCAAAAGGGATACCAGTTGTTGTATAAAATGTTTGATGGTATCGCAAACAAGGATCTGCTTCAACTAATTGTAATAACTGTGCTTCATCACGCTGTAATTTATCGACGTTAAAGTAAATATCTGAAAAGCCCACACGAATATTCATATCATTTTCTAAATAATTAAAGATAGATCCTTCAACAATTTCATTATTCAAATACTTAACCACTTGCTTATTATAGTAAGATTCCTCAATACATAATATGTCATGATCGACATAACGTAACCGCTTTAAATAATAAACTACCTCATGGTCTTCTAATTTCAATTCATTAATTACTGCTTGTGGTGGATCATTAACTTCCTTTAGTTCCAATACTTTACTCGTGATTTGATGCTCACTCAAACTTTTCGAAAAGCCATTCGATTTAAAGACATTAATATAATTGTCATCTTTAGTGTTTCTGACATAAATACCACTACCTTGAGCTTGATAAATAACCCCATCATGTTCTAACACTTCGAGCGCTTTAATAATAGTGCTTTTACTAACGTTATAGCTTTCTTTTAAAGTAGTAACATTTGGCAATTTGTCACCAGCTTTAAATTGACCGTTAATAATATAGTCATTAATTTGTTGTGCAATGGTTTCGTACTTCAGCATATTGTGACAACCTCTTTTCAATATCATATGAAGTTATTATATCATGGTGCTTATTTTATTTGTAACGGTATTTACAAATTGAACCGGTACAATTATAATTTAAGTAAAGCGTTTTCAAAAAATGGGAGGCGATACCATTGGAAGATAAAAATAAGGTATTAGCAGAACAAATTCTTCAACGTATAGGTGGAGAAGAGAATGTAGTAAAAGTATCACATTGTGCAACGAGATTGCGAATTGTAATGAAACGTTCAATTCCAACAGCCAAAAAGGAAGTAGAACAATTGGATGGAGTTGTAACGGTTGTTGAAAATAATGGACAATTCCAAGTGGTCATAGGGAATGCTGTCAGTAATGTTTATCAAGCATTTGAAGATCAATTAGGAGATAACCAACAGCAAAGTGACAGTAGTAATAATGATAGTGGCGAAAAACAATCCATCTTAAATAGAGTCATTGCCACAATGTCTGCAGTATTTGCACCATTTATTTATATTTTAGCAGCGGCAGGTATTTTACAAGGTTTATTAATTATTATTAATTTAATTGCACCAGCTTTTGAAAAGACTGGGACGTATCAAGTATTTAACTTTATTTCATGGGCACCATTTACGTTTTTACCGATTTTCATTGCAATAACAGCAGCGAAGCACTTTAATGTTAATGTCTATATAGCCATTGCTTGTAATGCTGCGCTTGTTAGTCCAGATTTAACAGCACTAATCACTAAAATTGGACAAGGACAGGCGGTCAATTTTATTGGTATTCCGTTATCTGAAACGACATATACGTCTAGTGTCTTACCACCATTAATTTTAGTGTGGGTCTTATCATATGTTGAAAAGTTTCTTAATAAGACGATTCACGAAGTGGTTCGCCCACTATTCACGCCATTTTTTGCAATTGTCATTATGGTGCCACTTACATTATTAATTATTGGGCCATTATCAACTCTAGTCGCGCATGGTATTGCAAGTGGTTATAATGCACTAGTTGATGTAGCGCCATGGTTAGCAGGTACGCTCATTGGTGGTTTCTGGCAAGTATTCGTTATTTTCGGCGTACATTGGGGCATCACGCCAATGGTATTGGCGAACTTTGAACAATATAAGAGCGATTCATTCCAGGCATTTCAAACAATCGCAGTTGTTTCTCAAGTTGGCGCAGTTGTAGGTGTGTTAATTAAATCTAAACAATTATCAATTAAACGTATTGCCTCTTCAGCAGGTATTACAGGTATTTTCGGTATTACAGAGCCAGCGATGTATGGTGTGAACTTAAGATTTAAAAAACCTTTCATCATTGCTTGTATCAGTGGTGCCATTGGTGCCTTTGTAGCTAGTTTCTTTAATCCTAAATATTATGCGTATGCTGGATTACCTGGGCCAATAACGATTGTTAATGGCTACAGTAGTCACAATCCAGGGTCCATTTGGGGCATTATTATTGGTGCGTTAATTGCTTTCGTCTTACCAATCGTTGCAATTCAGTTGTTAGGATATGGACAAGATACAACTGAAGAAGTGGACTCAGCAGATATTAATGATAACGCAATGACAAATAAAGCTGAAGATACGAATGACGATGAAGTAACTAATCAACCGTTGGAAATAAATGTCTTAGCACCACTTGCTGGTAATAAGGTGTTATTAAAAAACGTTGCTGATCCTATTTTCAGTGAAGAAATGATGGGTAAAGGTGTCGGTATAGAACCGATAGTAGATACAACAGTTAGCGCACCGTTTGAAGGTACGGTGACTATGATTGCTCCTTCAAAACATGCCATTGGTCTAAAATCAGAGTCTGGTGCAGAAGTATTGATTCATATAGGACTAGATACCGTGAATATGAACGGTGACGGTTTTGAAGTCTTTGTTAGCGACGGCGAACATGTTAAAGCAGGACAAGCGTTAATTCAATTTGATAAAGACTTAATCAAGAAACAAGGCTATGACACTGTAACATTAGTTATTGTTACCAATTCAGCAGATTTTGAAGATGTTATAGTTAGTGACAAAGAAATGATTGAGCCACAGGAACAATTGTTAACGATTATTAAAAAATAAAGGAGAGATAGAAAATGTCTAAGTTACCAAGTAACTTTATGTGGGGTGGCGCATTAGCTGCCAATCAATTTGAAGGTGGATACGATGAAGATGGTAAAGGATTAAGTGTTATTGATGTTATGACAGGTGGCGAACATGGTAAGGCGAGAGAAATTACTCGTGAAGTTGAAGCTGATAAATATTATCCTAATCATGTAGGTATTGATTTTTATCATCGTTATAAAGAAGATATTGCATTATTTAAAGAAATGGGACTTGAGTGTTTACGAACATCAATCGCGTGGACACGTATTTTCCCGAATGGTGATGAAGATGAACCAAATGAAGAAGGCTTAAAATTTTATGATGATGTCTTTGATGAGTTAATTAAGAATGGTATAGAACCTGTCGTTACGTTGTCTCATTTTGAAATGCCTTTACATTTAGCAAGAGAATATGGTGGCTTCAGAAACAGAAAAGTCGCTGATTATTTTGCGAGATTTGCAGAAGTCGTCTTTGACAGATATAAAGATAAAGTGACCTATTGGATGACGTTTAATGAAATTAATAACCAGATGGATACAAGTAATCCTATTTTCTTATGGACGAACTCAGGTGTGACTTTAAGTGAAGCGGATGATCCAGAAGAAGTCTTGTACCAAGTAGCACATAATGAGTTAATTGCGAGTGCGAAAGCTGTAAAAATTGGTAAAGAAATTAATCCTAATTTCCAAATAGGAGCAATGATTTCCCATGTTCCTATTTATCCATATTCTTGTAATCCACAAGATATCATGGAAGCGCAAATTGCTAATAGATTAAGATTTTTCTTCCCGGATGTTCAAGTACGTGGTTATTACCCGGGTTATGCTAAGAAAATGCTCGCACAAAAAGGTTATGATATTGGTTACCTTGATGGTGATGACGCTATTTTACGCCAAGGAACTGTGGATTATATTGGCTTTAGTTATTATATGTCGACTGTTGTGAAACATGATGCGCAATCTACTGTCGATAATAACGTTGTTAATGGTGGCTTGCCTAATTCTGTAGAAAATCCTTATATTGAATCAAGTGATTGGGGATGGGCAATTGATCCAGAAGGATTAAGATACACGCTTAATGTCTTGTACGATCGTTACCAAATCCCACTATTTATTGTTGAAAATGGTTTTGGTGCTATCGATCGTATTGAAGATGGTCAAATTCATGATGATTATCGTATTGATTATTTAAGGAAACACATTCAAGCAGCGATTGATGCAGTAGACTTAGATGGTGTTGATTTGATTGGATATACACCGTGGGGCATCATCGATATCATTTCATTTACTACTGGCGAAATGAAGAAACGTTACGGCTTAATATATGTGGATCGTGATAATGAAGGTCATGGTACGCTTGATAGAATGAAGAAAGATTCATTTTATTGGTTCAAAAAAGTGATTGAAACAAATGGAGAATCATTAGACTAATTATCCAAGGAGTGTCATCGATAATGAAGTTAAAATTGGTTGTTACTGATATGGATGGAACATTTTTAAATCCACAAGGCGATATTCATCATGACGCATGTCAACAATTAAAAGCTAGATGTCAACGTAATGATATAACATTTGCTTTTTGTACGGGAAAACAATGTGAAAGAGTTGCTCGAATATTAGATGGTATAGAACAAGATACTTATATTGTTGGTGATAGTGCAACGCGTATTCAATATAATCATCAAACAATTTGGGCTGAAACATTTAACAAAGAATTAGGACTAGAATTAATTGAACGTTTACGTCATATTGATCCGCAACAAACGATCATTGTGTGTACTGATAAAAGAGCATATGTTCAGCGTGGTATCAGTGATGCCGAACAGAAAATCGTGCATGGCTCTTATGAAAATGTGGAATATATTGCTGATTATAGTGACATTAGTGAAGACTTTGTCAAAGTGACTGTACATGATGCTAACAAAGCGTGTATTGATAATGCCACTTATTTAAAAGACTTTGAAGATCGTTTATATATTGTGGCAGCTGATGCAGAGTGGATTGATATTGCCAAAAAAGGTGTGCATAAAGGTTCAACAATTGAACATTTGCAACAACGCTTAGGTGTAGATGCTAGTGAAACAATTGTCTTCGGTGATGGTTTGAATGATATTGAATTATTTAAGGTAGCTGATACAAGGGTTGCGATGGATAATGCATATCCGGAGTTAAAAGAACATGCTGATATAATTGCAAAATCAAATCAGCATAATGGTGTTATACACACGTTGAATACATTGTTAGATTTATATGAAGCATAAAGTGAAACTATAATAAAAAGGTTCTCTCCCCAATTGGACTGATACATAATTATTTTTTAAGCCTCGCTATGCCCAACTTGCATTGCATGAAAAAACTGGATAACCAGTTTTTCTGTGTTGGGTCCCTTCCTAGGGTGCTGTCTCAGCCTACCCCAACTTGCATGGTTTGTAGAAACTGATTCATCAGTTTCTTTGTGTTGGGGCCCCGGTCTTCGACTAGCACTGCTCCCTCAGGAGTTTCGGCTTCAAAACAATTTATATATTAAATTATTCATTTTTTATTTATCAGTCCTGAAAAATAGAGAACCAATAAAAAGGAGTTCTGGGACGAATAACGCGTCTCAGAACTCCTTATTTATATTATTTTTTAGCTGCAAAGACGATATAGTTCATATCTTTGCGCAATTTCGACATTGTTTTAAACATTGTAAAGAACATCGGTCTATTGTCTTTTTTTAGTGCATTTTTAATGATTTTAACAGTACCTAACAATCCTTCATCATAGATCATACCTTTAGGTGTCATTAATGACATAGGGCCATTATTAAATTTGATATTGTTAAAGCCTGCATTGTTATATAATGCTAACCAATCATTTTTAATTTGTGGTGACACATTTACATTGATTGCTGATGATAATTGCTCAATGATAGCGTCTTTTTTATCTTCATTGGTAATTACAATATCGTGTGTTAGCAATACACCACCAGGTTTTAATACTCGATAGTATTCAGCTAAAGCTTTTTCTTTAGCTTTGACAGGCAACATTGTTAACATTGCCTCGTTTAAGATAATATCAAACGAATTATCTTCAAATGGTAGTTGCATCGCATTTGCTTGTTGCACATCAATGAGATGCTCTAACTTAGCTTTAGAAATATTATTACGTGCTTTATTTAACGCTTTATTATTTAAATCTACCGCATCGATATGGCAACCATAAGTTTGAGCAAGGTAGATAGATGTAGTACACATATTACATGCTACTTCTAATACACGTTTTTGAGATGAAAAGTGACCTTGCTGAATGAGCCAATCAGTGGCCTTTTTACCACCTGGGCGTAATCTAGTCTTACCTAATTTAGCTAAAAATGTGTGTCCAGCTTCTTTCGACATAATGATATGCCTCCTTAATGATAATCATTATCACTAATATAGCATAAACACATACGAAAGCTAGGATATTTTGAAAATTACAATAACTTGTCACAAATTAATTTTAGAAATGAAACAAATTGAAGATTAATCAATCATGCTGTTATCTCAATGTAGTTAATTAAGTTGTAGTCTTTTTTTGTTTAAATGATAAGCGATGGTTAATCCAATATACCAAATAGGAGATAAAATAAGACCTATACGTGTATCAGCATTGAACATTAAGACGATAATGATAAAGATAAAGAAAGTGACAACTGCATAGGCAGAAACAATACCACCTGGTAATTTAAAAGTACTTGCAGCATGTAGTGCTTTATCTTTTTTCATATAACTAATATAAGCAATAACAATCAGTGACCATACAACGAGTGTAATTGAAGTTGCTACTGACGTAATGTAGACAAAGACTTGTTCGGCGTTTGGAATAATAAGGTTTAATAGAACTGTAATAGAGATTAAACCACATGTGACAAATAGGGCATTTTGCGGGATACCTCTACGTGACAATTGATGCATTGCTTCTGGCGCTTGTTTCTTATCACCTAAACCAAAGAGGACACGACTATTCGCAAAGATACCGCTATTAGCTGATGAAGCAGCTGCAGTCAAGACAACGAAATTAATTAACGTTGCTGCAAAGGGAATCCCTGCTAAAGCAAATAATCCTACAAATGGACTGTTGGCTGGGTTGATTTGATTCCAAGGTACGATCATCATAATCACTGCGAGTGCCCCTACATAAAAAATGATAATACGTAAAGGCACACTGTTAATTGCTCGTGGTAAAGATTTCTGTGGATCTTTAGTCTCACCAGCTGTAATACCGATAAATTCGATACCTGTAAAGGCAAATACTGCCATTTGGAATGACATTAAGAAACCAAGTGTACCATGAGGGAACATACCGCCATGTGAATATAAGTTACTAAAACTTGCTGTATTACCAGAAGGTGATTTAAATGCTAATAAGACCATGACAATTCCTACAACGATAAGTGCAATAATCGTTACTACCTTAATAAGTGAAAACCAAAATTCGAGTTCACCAAAGACCTTTGTACTAGTTAAATTAAGGGCTAAAAGTAATAATATGACTGAAAAACATGTTAACCATGCTGGAATATTGGGATTGAAATATTTTATGTATTGTGAAATAGCCGTAACATCAGCCATAACAGTAATGACCCAAGACATCCAATAAGACCAACCGACGATGAAACCAGCGAATGGACCTAAATATTCGTGTGCAATATCTGGAAATGATTTGAAATGAGTTCTAGCTAATAACATTTCACCCATAGCACGCATAAATAAAAATAAAAAGAACCCAACAATCATATAGGTGAATAAAATAGATGGACCTGCTTTTGAAATCGTGTTACCTGAACCAAAGAATAAACCCGTTCCAATTGCACCGCCGATTGCGATTAATTGAATATGTCTATTACTTAAATCTCTTTTTAATT
Source organism: Staphylococcus simiae (assembly GCF_002902085.1). GTDB lineage: Bacteria > Bacillota > Bacilli > Staphylococcales > Staphylococcaceae > Staphylococcus > Staphylococcus simiae. Next base: position 55,507 of record NZ_PPQR01000022.1, on the reverse strand, counting down.
CGTTTGTCATAAATGACATCTCCCCCTGTTGTTGAACTGACAATCGTCAGATTCAAGATTTAATTTAACCCTTTATACCACTAAAGTTACATTACACTAATTGTCTGAAAATTACAATAATTCACACGTAATTTTTTATATAAAAATTATAATAAAGTACGGAATATTTTTTAAAGTTGATAGTTTAAATATAGAAATATAAATGTAGTGTGAATTATAAAATAATGTTAGAACAGTTGAGGTGGGGAATAGAGTGTTTAATAAAAGTATGTTCTGATTTTTGTCTTATTGATTAAACGTAAATAGAAAGCATCTAAACGATCAGTCCAATTTGTTACAGAAACAAAAAAGAACATAGTGTGAGCAAAGGCTAACGTGATCATGTTAATCACAGTATAGCTTGCTTGAACTATGTTCTAATGGTGTCGTAACAGTAGTTAATTATTTGAGATATCACTAGCAAGTGGGATAGATGATTGTGCGCCAGATTTTTGGACAGTTAAAGCGCTCGCTTTATTCCCAAAATCTATCGCTTCTGCTAGATTATCCATCTCTTTAGTTAGCTTGCTGACAAAGGCACCGATAAATGTATCACCAGCAGCTGTAGTATCAATTGCTTTAACTTTATAAGCTTTAATCAGTTGATGGTCATGTTGCGTTGCAAAATAAGTACCTTGTTCACCCAGTGTAATCAAGACCGTCTTGATACCAAGAGATAAAAAGTAATTGGCATTATCAATCATAGATTGCTCATCAGTTACAGCTAAACCTGATAATACTTCAGCTTCAGTTTCATTAGGAATGATAATGTCGATTAATTTCAACAATGATTGTGGTAAATCTTTAGCTGGTGCCGGATTAAGTATAGTTGTGACACCGTGTTGCCTAGCAATTTCAAATGCTTTAGTAATCGCAGGAATTGGCACTTCTAATTGTGCAACGATAAAGTCTGCATTGATAATGGCATCTTGTGCTGTCATCACATCAGACTCATCGATAGTCATGTTAGCACCGCCATAGACATAAATCATATTTTGACCTTGTGAATCGACAGTAATAAATGCTTGACCTGTTTTTGTATCTTCAGATTCGAAGACATAGGACGTATCGATATTAGCCTTGTTAAAATCATCAAGCATAAAGTTGGCGATACCATCTTTACCAATTTTAGTGATAAAAGTGGTGTGTGAATTCATACGAGCAGTTGCAATAGCTTGGTTAGCACCTTTGCCACCACCATAGGGTTGCTGTGCTTCTTCAATATGCAACGTTTCACCAGGTTTAGCATATCGCTCAACAGTTAAAAATTGATCTACATTTGTTGAACCTAAAATAACAACATGATTGGTCATAAGACTTCGCTCCTTAGAATATCTTTAGTCATATCATAACATGTAAGCTTCTGTTGGTTGAATGTTAAGTGATTCATGGATAGGAGAAAAAGGATTGATAAAATAAAAGTACGTCATGAGGTTGGGGCTACGAAATAATTTGTTTTGAAACAATGATTTCTGACCCACTCCCATGACGTATTGAATTAATTAGTCATTATAATAATCGATTAATGTTTGCATCGCTTTTGCAGGATCCAAACCTTTTACACCTTGTTGTTGTAAGTACACTGAGAAAATAGATAAGAAAGATAATAAGTTTTGTTTATTCACTACATAACCCATTAGACCAATTCTCCAAATTTTACCAGTTAATTCACCAAATGATGCAGCAATCTCTACACCGAAATTGTGTAATAAACCATTTCTGAATTGAGCATCATCAATACCCTCAGGAATATTGACACAAATAACCATCTTCATTTCATTATCAGCATCTCCAAAGATAGATAAACCTAATGCTTCTAACGCACGTTTTAAACCTTCGTGATGATATTCATGACGTTCAGCTCGTGCATGAACACCTTCTTCAATTGCTAATCGCAAACCCGTATATAAACCATAAAGCATAGCTGTTGCTTCAGTGTGGTGATTTAAGCGTTTGCTACTCCAATAATCTTGTAATTGTGTTAAATCTAAATAGTTACTACGTATAAACGTATCATCTTCATTATCTTCATTTGTTGTAATACCTAATTCTACACGTTTACGCTTATTAATTTCTTCACTAAAACGATCATTAAAAGTAATCGGTGTAATGCCAGAAGGTACAGCTAAACATTTTTGTGCGCCACCAATAACGGCATCTAATTCCCAATCGTCAACAGGAATCACAGTGCCTAAATATGTAGCTACGGCATCGACAACGGAGAAAATGCCACGTTCTCTACATGCTTTACCTAATTGATCAATAGGTTGTAAACGGCCTGTAGACGTTTCACCGTGTACAATTGCTAGTACTTTTGGTTTAACTTCATCTAAAGCATCAATAATTTCTTGTTGTTCAAATACTTCGCCCATTGGCTTTTGAATGTTATGAACAATACCACCAGCTCGTGTAACTAATTCTGTGAATAAATAGCCAAAGCGACCAATGATAGGTACTAGTACGACATCTCCAGGTTTAACTATACTTGCAATCACAGCTTCCAAACCGGCGCGACTTGTACCGTCAATTGGGAATGACCATTGATTATGTGTTAGAAAAGATTCGCGGATTAATGACATTGTTTTGTTCATAATGTCAACGAATTCATAATCAAATTGTCCTAAAATAGTATTAGACATCGCTTGAGACACACGTGGGTCAACACTAACTGGACCAGGTGTCATAATTAATCGTTTACTAATTTGTAATTCTTCCATAAATTTTCGACCTCATTTTTTATATATTCACTCATCATACAGTATAAATGTTTATAAACAATAGATAATCGTGCAACTCAACAAATTTTAAAAGTATTTTTGTCTGAATATTACAAAAAAATATCCGCTACATGCTATATCTATTGCCATAATTAAAAAAGATACATCTATAGTTATAAACTGAATCGTAAAAAATAAACATAAAGCCGTGATATGTCACAATTTGTCACATATCACGGCATTAAAATATTTAAATTAGGCTTTAACATTTTTAGGGATAAGGAAGAAAGCAGATAATGAACCAATCGCCATCATGATAATCGTCACTATAAATGATATGGTAGCTGCAGTACTAGATGCATAGTGTAATTGTAACGCTGCAAATACTGTCGTGTTTAATGCGATACCAAAGGCACCACCTAATGTACCACTCATTTTGTACATACCTGTCGCAAGACCAACTTTTTCTTCAGACATGCTAAAAATAGCAATCGTTAATCCGGGTGTAGCAACTAATCCGTTACCAATCGCACAGATAATGAAACCTACAACAACGGCAATCATATAATAAGAAGTTGGCAAGGTTGTCATCGTTATACCGATAATACCTAGTGCAGGGAACAATGGACCTAAGATCAACATCAACTTACCGCCAAATTTGAGTGTCGCTTTTTCTCCAAAGCGAATCATCAACATCGCCATAATCGCATATGGCAATGTAACATAACCTGCTTGTTCAGCTGTTAAATGCAGATGTGTTTGAGCATAAATATTAAATACTACTGTCGTACCTAAGCCACTATTTAACACAAAGTTATTAATGAAAGCGCCAATAAATGGACGATTACGAAAGACGCTAAAGTCAATAAATGGATGGTGCTTACCGCGTTCAATAAAGATAAATACTGCCACACTTAAAATGAAAACAATGGCACAAGTGATTGAAAATGTGCTAAACCAACCTTGTTCAAATCCTTGTGTCAGTAGTAAAGTGAAACTTCCTATTATAATACCGAATATAAACATTCCAATATAATCGAAAGGTGCACGATCCAAGTGTTTCGTAATTTGATCTTTACTACCTTTAAGTAACATCATTGCTATGCATGAAATGACGATACTAATAATAAAGTTAGTTTGCCAATTGAGACGAGTCGCTATAAAACCACCGATAACACCCGCTAGTCCGATACCGCCAACCGTACTTATCATTAAGTAGCTAATGGCACGTCTTAATTGTTGCCCTTTAAATTGATTATTTAACACACCAACTGTAGACGGTAAAAGAATGGCCGCTGATAAACCTTGTAACACACGACCAATAATTAACAATGTAGTTAAACCAGAGATAATTAATAATAATGACGCTAAAATATTTATCATTAATCCTATATAAGTCATACGTAATTGACCTATTTTATCAGCGATATCTCCTGCAGCAACCATGAAGATACCTGTAGCAAATGATGTTAAACTAATAGATAAATTTAATATACCTGGAGACGTATGATATGTTTGGCCGACTAAAGGACCTATATTAATGAAAGATTGTGCAAACAACCAATATGTAAGCGCTGATAGCATAATCGCTATAATGATATTTGATTGAGATCGTTGATACGTTTGTGACAAAACAATCACCTCTAAATTATTATTTTTACTAACATACCGTGTTATAGTAACTTCAAGATGCGCTACATAACACAATAACTAAATATATGATAGCATATAAATGAGAATTAATATCAATTAAAAAGTAGGGAAATACATTGTGATATACATTTGATGATAAAGGAGAAATAATTATGTGCACAGGGTATACAATAACAACGCAAAATGGACAAGTCATACTTGGTAGAACGATGGATTATGATTATCCACTGGATGGTTATCCAGCTGTTACACCTAGACATTATCATTGGACATCACGAACAGGTACAACAGGACAAACGAAGTATGGATTTATCGGTACTGGTAGTGATATGGAAGGATTTATCTACGGAGATGGTGTCAATGAGCACGGTGTTGCTTTATCAACACAATACTTCCGTGGTTTCAGTTCTTATGCGACTGAACATAAAGACCAAGCGATGAATATTACTCAAAATGAAATCGTAACATGGATCTTAGGTTACACAACGAGTATTGAAGATTTAAAACAACAAGCATCAACGATTAATGTTGTTGCGATTGTATTAAATGATATTGGAGAAGTACCACCGCTACACTATCATGTTTCAGATGCAACAGGTCAGTCCGTTGAAGTATCTTTTGATGAAGGTCGTGTCGTTGTGACAGATAACCCATTAGGCGTGTTAACTAATCATCCTGATTTAGCGTGGCACTATAATCATTTAAGACAGTATGCCAATATATCACCTTATACTGCTGACAACTTTAACTTTGACGGCGTAACGATAGAACATTTAGGTAATGAATCAGGGACATATGGACTGCCAGGTGGTTTTACGTCATCTGAACGCTTTGTACGTATGGCATTTTTGAAAGCTAATATTGATCAAACTAATGATCAAGCGTTAGATATTTTAAATGCTTTTAAATTATTGGATGCTGTAAGTATACCTAAAGGCATAGTGAGACCAGCTGATGCTGACAGTCATTATACGATGTATCAAACGGTATTAAATTTAACGCATCCTAGTGTGTATGTGAAATATTATAATAGTAATGCCATAACACAATTAATGTTAACGGAAGAGTTAATTAGTCGACAAGAAATGACAATTTATGATATTAAACCGCAAATGTCTATTCAACAGTTAAATGATTAAGCTAATAGCATGTTAATGACACTTAGCAGTAATTGTGTCATACATTGTTATAACCATGCGATAAGTGTAGTCTATAGGTAGTAAAGCGTTTTAAAAATCCGACTATAAAGAGAGGATGCCATAATATGCAATTAGACTTAAAAGAAGCGGAAATCTTAGATTATTTAAAGCAACAGTATCCACAAAAGACGTTTAGTAAAGGTAGACTGCTTATTGGGCAACATAAACGTGATGATTTAGAAATATTTTATTTTGGTGAAGATTTCTTAGTAGTCATCATGGTAGGATTTAAAAATTATGAAGTAAGAACGACAAATGAATTGGACTATCAAAAAATAAACCGCGTAGCACTCAAAGATGGTGTGCTTTATAGAAAAATGACCATAGAAACGAATGAAGAATTATTGCAATATGAAACATCTAAATTGTTGGAGTCAGATTTTCATAATAATAATTTTGAACAATTTATCAAAGGACAAAAAGAACGTGTCATATATGAACACGGCCAATTTTTATAATGTCAGGAATATATAGAGAATCGTACAAAGTATTCTATGCTTAATATAATACGATTGGCAGTAACTGTCTGGATTATAAAGTATTGATAAATCAACGTTTTATAATCCTAGTCAGTCTTGCCGGAGAGGAACAGAAATAATTTTTCATAAAACTATTTCTGTTCCTCTCCATTTTTGGGGTAAATATAGTCATAAAAAATACATAAGAGATTTGGAGATATTTAGATGAAAACATTTTATGCAGGATTAGAAAAAGAATTGTTAGTGATTACAGAAACAACACAAGGATATCAAGTAACGAGACACTTTAAAGGGACGAATCCAACAAGTATCGCTATAGACCCTAAAGATCATAATATCGTTTATTGTACGACATATGGTAATGGCTTATGGAAGAGTATAGATGCTGGTCAACACTTTGAAGCGATTGGACAAAGTAACTCATACTATACACCTAATTTTGGTAATGGAATTGCTTCTGCATATATGACAGCAGTTTATATAGATGACACTACGAATATATTATATGTTGGAACTGAACAAAGTGCTTTATATTATTCGCATGACGAAGGGCAAACATTTAAAGAGTTTGAAGCAATCCAATCATTACCATCTAAATCACGTTGGCAATTTCCACCGCGTCCTGAAACCCATCATGTTCAAGCAATCGCAGGAAGTTATGTTAATAATCAAATATTAAATGTTGCTATTGAATTCGGTGCAGTGATTAGAACGATAGATGGTGGTCATACTTGGCGAGATGATGAACAGCCGAGTCCGAGAGATATTCATACATTACGTAATCACCCTATGGTACCAGGTAGATTATATGCTGCTTGTGGTGATGGGATGTTAACTGCAGGACATTCTTATGCTGAAAGTCAAGACGATGGACAGACATGGACGTTCAAAAGTGATGGCATCAAGCATCGATATTTATACAGTTTAGCAGTTAATGCGCATAATCCTGAAGATATCATTGTATCAGCAGCACATAGTGCATATGAAGCGCATATGCCAACAAATAAAAAAGCTACAGTTTATCGTAAATTGCACAATGAAGCATGGCAATTGTGGAATGAAGGTTTACCATTTGAAGAAAGTTATATTCATAAATTGATAGCAGATCCAGATAAGGACGGTTTATTTTATGCATTAAATAATCATGGGTTATATCAACGACATAGTGATAACGAATCATGGCAACAATTAGAACTTAATTGGTTGGATGACTATAAAGATCAACATCCTAGTTTTTTAAAAGTTGTGACAACTAAAGATGAATAGAGGACAATAGTAGTAATTTGTAAAAGAATTGCTTAAAACTCTATCGATAATTCAAATATTACAAAATCAATAATAAAAGTAATGATAATGTAATGTTGGTAGAGTAATTTTACAGAAATATTAAAAGATTGATATTTTAACTAGATTTACTTTACTCATTTTTTTAAATACCTTAATATGTGTAGTACGATTTAGCTATAACTACGTATTACAATATTGGAGGATGTTTAATAAATGAAAAAATTAACAGCAGCAACAATCGCTACAATGGGATTCGCTACTTTTACTTTAGCACATCATGCTGATGCGGCTGAATTAAATAATAATGCCCAACAATCACAAGAAAGTACGACGCAATCAACGCAAACACAAGATGTCTCTTATGGGACTTATTATACAGTTGATAGTATGGGAAACTATCATCATACGCCAGACGGTAACTGGAACCAATCCATGTTCGATAATAAAGAATATGATTATACTTTAGTAGATGCACAAGGACATACACATTATTTCTATAATTGTTATCCAAATAGTGTAGCTTCTAACAATGCAACTCAACAAGCAACAACACATCACACATCTATTCAACCAGTAACAGCTGAAGATAATAATGACTACACAGCAAGTCAAAGTCATGAACAAATTGAAAAATATGGCTATAATCCAAATATGGGACCTGATGCAACATACCAACAAAATGGTTCACAATCAAACTACAGTGATGCATATAATCGTAACGATGGTACTGGTGTCGTAAATTATCCAAATGGTAGTTCAGGACAAGTAGTTTCAAATGCGAACACTAATGCATCATCTAATGCAAATGGTTCAGCAGCTACACCAAATGATAATCAAGGTACGACTAGCCATGCTACAGCACAAGGTCATGCATCTAATGCAAGCTGGTTAACTAGTCGTAGACAATTACAGCCATTTGGTCACTATCATGGCGGTGGTGCTCATTACGGTATAGACTTTGATGTACCTGCGAATTCACCAGTTTACTCATTAACTGATGGTACAATTGTACAAGCAGGATGGAGTAACTATGGTGGTGGTAACCAAGTGACAATCCGTGAAGCAAACAGTAACAACTATCAATGGTATATGCATAATAATAGCGTTACTGTAAAAGCAGGAGATAAAGTGAAAGCTGGAGATCAAATTGCTGTTTCTGGTAGCACTGGTAACTCAACTGGCCCACACGTTCATTTCCAACGTATGTCAGGTGGTATCGGTAACCAATACGCAGTCGATCCAACTTCATATTTACAAAGTAGATAAGATATAACAAATCCCAAACACACAGACGTTGATAAAACGTTTAAGTGTTTGGGATTTTTTATAGAACCTTGAAGTATGATATTAGCTAGTAAAGAAGGAGCCTGGAACAAAATGTATTTTACACTTAAAAATTTAAGCATTTGGCAGTAACTGTCTGGTTTTCAAAACGTTGATTTATCCCATTTTGAAAACCTAGTCAGTCTTGCCGGGGTGGAAGGGACCCAACACAAAAAACTGGTTATCTGAAATAGGTTTACAGTTTATTAATACATAATAAACTGCATAAGATTTTCTAGCTATCAAGATAGCAGAAACTCTAACATGCAATGCAGGGACCCAACACAGAAAAACTGGTTATCCAGTTTTTTCATGCCATGCAAGTTGGGCAAGGGACCCGTCATAGAAAAATTTTAAAAATAAAATTTTTTCTTATATGTGCAAGACGGGCATAGTTGGGCAAGGGAGCCGTCATCAAAAATCCATGTGTGGATTTTATATTAATGTGCAAGACGGGCATCTACGAAATGAATTTTATATAAAATTTATTTCTGTACCACTTCCATCTACTAAGTCATATGATTAACAGAGTAGACAATGATGGTATGAGCTTACTTTTAATCAATAAATTGTTTATGATCGTTTAAATAAGCATAAAATAGACCGATAATTAAGCCTCCGCCAATATAGTTACCAATAAAGGCAGCAACGATGTTTGAAATGGCTGGAATAAAATGTAATGTATCTACTTGATAAATAAGTCCACCCATAAATAGGCAACTATTGTAAACGACGTGCTCATAGCCCATAAAGGCAAAGATAGTGACACCAAACATCATGACAAACATCTTAGCTAAGACATCATCAATTTGCATCGCAATAACTAATGAAATATTAATGAAAAAGTTAGCAAATATTGCTTTTACTAGAATACTTAAAAATCCTGTAGATAATGTTTTATGTTCTATAACGGATGATAATTGAGAAAGCATTTCTGGTGTCATAACATTAGAAAAGCGCATAAAACTAAATAGAATTAAAGCACCTAATATATTCCCAGCAAAACATAATAAGAAAATTTTTAATACTCTTGTTGGTTTAATAACTTTGTAGTATAGCCCAACAGTGAAATACATAAAATTGCTGGTCAGTAATTCAGAATTGGTAAATAATATGAGTACCAAGGCAAAACTAAATGTAATTGAACCAGCCATATTTACTATACCAGCAGGTAAATCAGGTTCATGTGTTGCTTTAACAGATAATACGAAAACAGTAATAATACCAATGATGAATCCTGCCATCATGGCACGTAATAAATAACGTTTGAAATAAACATTTTGTAATATATCTTTAGTCTTAATAGTTTCAACAACACTATTAACCCACTCATCACCGTAAAATATTTTATCCCATTTTATTGGTTTATCTTTCAATGTTAGTTCCTCACTTTTCATTTAATATAGAGAGTATACTATGAAAAGATCATTTTGTGAATGTTTTCACAAAATATTTTTTGAAAAACATTCTTTGTAAAATTAGCAAAGATTATATTTTGAAAATGATTGAGTATTGTTAATAATTTATAAGCATTGAAATTCAATGATATTACCTATAAAAAAGGGTTCTCTTCCAAATGGGACTGATACATAATTATTTTTTTAAGCCTCTCACCCCAGCTTGCATATTATAGTAAAAATTCTGTTAACAGAATTTTTCTTTGCTGGGGCCCGGTCCCTCAGGAGTCTTGGCTTCAAAATAATTTATATTTTAAATTATTCACTTTTTATTTATCAATCCTGAAAAATAGAGAACCTAAAAAAGATGAGACATTAAATATGTCTCACCTTAAAGATTGTTATGCATTGTAGATTGGAACGTATTGCTGTGCTATATCGCAATCAATATGAACTGTATTTTTATTAGCAAACAGCTCAGAATCGAACTTACATAATTATTACGATGCTGTCCTATTAGGTTGACGTTTGATAGCAAAGTCAATAATTAAGCCAATAATCGTAAATAGGATAAAAGGTATTAACCAAGCTAAATCGATACTAGCTAGCGGTAAGGCTTTAAACCAATTTAAGACAAAGCCATGTAGTAAGTTAAAGCTATTTAAAATTTGTAAGATTGAAATCACTAGCGTAACAATTGTTGCTAAACGATATGCCCAACTAAATCTGAATGAGCTGAACATATTAATAAATGAAATTAAGACAAGAACAATTGATACTGGATATATTAAGGTTAATAATGGTACAGCAATACTTAAGATCATTTTTAAGCCTAATGTTGTAAATAAGAAACCAATAATTGAAAAGACTAAAGCAAATGATTTATACGAAAATTTGTTGACATGTTTTTTAGTGAACGTAGCACAGGCATTGACTAAACCAATACACGTCGTTAAGCATGCCAGTATAACAGTTAACGCAAAGACGATATCGCCAAATGAACCAAAGACACGTAATGAGTTGTAAGTTAAAATATCTGTGCCGTCTTTATAATTGCCAGGTGCTGTAGATGCACCAACATAAGCTAAAGCAAAATAGATAACGCCAAGTAATAGAGCTGAAATTAACCCTGATAAACAGACATATTTTAATATTTTTAAACGGTCAGTCATACCTTTAAATTTATAGCCGTTCACAATGACTACTGAAAAGGCTAATGCAGCAACTAAATCCATTGTAAAGTAACCTTCTAAACTACCTGAAACGAATGGATGTGCCACATACTTGTCATGTGGTGCGCCTAATGCTGATTCCGGATTGATAATGACTGCAATACTTAATAAAGCTACCATTAATAATAATAGTGGTGTTAATAGTTTTCCTAAATTATCAACAATTTTTGATGGATTTAAACTGATCCAATAAACAATCGCAAAAAAGATTGCAGCAAAGATAACTAAAGTCCATTGGTTATGTATCGGTAAGATGTTTCTAGTACCAATTTCATAAGCAACGTTGGCTGCCCTTGGAATACCATAGAATGCACCGATAGACATATAAATGACGACAGCAAAGCCAAAGCCAAACCACGGATGGATTCTATTTCCTACACTTTCAACACCTTCATCATAATAAGCTACTACAATTACAGTTATAAAGGGGAGCAATATACCCGTAAGTGCAAAACCTAGCATGCTAATCCACATATTTTCGCCAGCAGTATGACCTAGCATAGGTGGGAATATTAGATTTCCGGCACCAAAAAATAATGAAAATAACATGAGTCCTGAAATAATAACTTGTTTTTTCATTGTCATTTCCTTCCTAGTTGTATGTATTCATAATAATTTAAAAAATCTGAAAAATAAGACGATAATCAATTTTCAAACGATAACAATTTGATTTTATTAGTAAACAATGAATATTGCAATAGTAATACATTATTAAAAATGAATATTAACTCATAATGAGTTGATTTGTCACTGAATTATATTATAAAAATGATTTGTTTTAAGTTGTGATGAATGACAAGGAAGATAATGCAGTTAGCAACGAATTGAATTAGAACTTATAAAGTTATAAGATAATGTTAAATATGAATAAGGGGGAGAATGACATGGACGTAAGATTTCCTATAGGCCAATTACAAGTTCCGCAAACAATTACAGAGGATCATTTGCGACAATGGTCACAAGATATTGAAGAATATACTAAACGATTACAACATTCTGTTGACAATATAAAGGAAAGTCAACTTCAGTCAACATATAGACAAGGGGCATGGACAGTGCAACAGCTTGTTCATCATATTGCAGATTCACAATTAAATATGTATCAAAGATTGAAATTAGCTTTAACTGATGATAATCCAGAAATACCACCATTTGATCAAAATCAATGGGTATTAATGGAAGATAATGATTTACCAATATATATATCAATTCAGTTATTAGGGGCGTTGAATCAAAGAATTGTTGCAGTGATTAAAGATATTGATTTAGCACAACTTGATCGTACATTTAAGTTAAAAGATGAAGGTACAGTAACAGTTGGGGAAACCATTGCTAAATTATCATGGCATGAAAATCATCATTTAGCACATATTAATATTGCTTTAGATCAGTAAAAAGTGCTTAAAAGAGTTAGACACAAATCGCACTATAATTAACTTTAAGATATTAGTAGCAACTGTTGTGTTTTAATATACATGTTTTGAAATACTACTCACCCTTACTAGTGTCATATGACCTGTCATTAAATATATAATTTTGGTTTTTAATTAGTTCCTGCAGTTGTGTCTTTATAAAATAAAGCGAAAAAATTATTTTTATTGTACTTCTAAAAGACCTAATGTTTAATGATCAAAGAAAATAACATAATACAAACTATTGTTAAAGTAAAAATTGCATAAGATGTTCAATTTCATTTATAATTTTAATTGTATTTTATAATTCTTAGATGAGGTGATTCGATGACTAAATTAACAAAATCAGTTGCGGCAATCGGTTTATCTGTAGCTGTCACAATGTCAGCGCCTATCGCGACACATTCAACGGCATTGGCCAAAAGTTCCGATGACATAGAACAAACGCAACAGACAAAACAAACTACATCCACAGAACAAGTTAACTTAGGTAAAGAAAATACGATGGCAGTTGCTTGGTATCAAAACTCTGCTGAAGCTAAAGCATTATATTTACAAGGATATAATAGTGCTAAAGTTCAACTTGATAAAGAAATTAAAAAGAATAAAGGCAAACATAAATTAGCAATTGCATTAGATTTGGATGAAACAGTATTAGACAACTCACCATTCCAAGGCTATGCATCAGTACATAACAAAGCTTTTCCAGCAGGATGGCATGAATGGGTTCAATCTGCTCAAGCTAAACCTGTTTATGGTGCGAAAGAGTTCTTAAAATATGCCGATGATAAAGGTGTAGATATTTATTACATATCAGACAGAGATAAAGATAAAGACTTAAAAGCGACACAACGTAACTTGAAAAAAGAAGATATTCCTCAAGCTAAAAAAAGTCATATTTTACTAAAAGGTAAAGATGATAAGAGTAAAGAACCTCGTAGACAGCAAGTTGAGAAACATCATAAACTTGTGATGTTATTTGGTGATAACTTATTAGATTTCACGGATCCTAAAGAAGCAACAGCACAATCTCGTGAAGACTTGATTAACAAACATAAAGATGATTTCGGTAAAAAATACATTATTTTCCCTAATCCAATGTACGGTAGTTGGGAATCTACAATTTATAACAATAATAGTAAACTAACAGACCAACAAAAAGATAAATTGAGAACACAATCAATTAAGCAATTTGATCCAGAAACTGGTAAAGTTAAATAATCATCATCGATAATGTAAATATGAGCCTCTTACAACATATTAAAGTAAGAGGCTTTTAATTGTGTCTGAATATGTCAATTTTAGGTTCTCTATTTTTTTGGACTGATAAATAGAAAGTGAATAATTTAAAACGAAAATTAATTTGAAGCCGAGACTCCTGAGGGACCGGGCCCCAACATAGAAAAATTCTATAAATAGAATTTTTACTGTAATGTGCAAGTTGGGGAAGCAGTGCTAGTCGAAGACCCGGGCCCCAACACAAAGAAACTGATGAATCAGTTTCTACAAACCATGCCAGTTGGGGAGGCTGAGACAGCACCCTAGGAAGGGACCCAACACAGAAAAACTGGTTATCCAGTTTTTTCATGCAATGCAGGTTGGGCATAGCGAGGCTTAAAAAATAATTGTGTTTCAGGCTAATTTGTTAAAGACCCCAATTTTATGATGACAAATATAACAAATGTTCATGAAACCTTTAAAATAATATAACTTTGGGTATAATGAGACAGAACAAAGAACCAAGCAACTGCAATTGTTATTTCTATGTGAGAATTAAGAAGCGTTATAGCAATCGTAAAATGATACTTATAAAAAGGAGAGACCTACATGTTTTTAGCTTGGAATGAAATTCGGCATAATAAATTAAAATTTGGACTTATTATTGGTGTCTTAACAATGATTAGTTACTTATTATTTCTATTATCAGGACTAGCCAATGGTTTGATTAATATGAATAAAGAAGGTATCGATAAATGGGATGCTGATGCCATTGTCTTAAATAAAGACGCTAACCAAACTGTACAGCAGTCAATTTTTAACAGTAAAGATGTTAAAGATAAATATCAGCAACAAACACCTCTAAAACAAACAGGAGAAATTATTTCTAATGGACATCAAGAAGAAAATGTCTTGGTATTTGGGGTGACAGCTAAGTCATTCTTAGTACCTAAGTTAATTGAAGGTCATAAAGCAACTAACACGAATGATGTTGTTGCAGATCAAACACTTAAAGACAAAGGATTTAAAGTAGGAGATAAATTAACGTTGTCTCAGTCAGATGAAACGCTACATATTGTAGGCTTTTCAGAAAGTGCTAAATATAATGCATCTCCAGTTATTTTCACTAATAATGATACTATTCAAAAAATTAATCCAATGTTAGCTAAAGATAAAGTCAATGCAGTTGTTGTACGTGACAAACATTGGAAAGATAAAACGTTAAATCATAATTTAGAAGCAGTGAGTATTAATGATTTTATTGAAAATTTACCTGGTTATAAACCTCAAAATTTAACGCTTAACTTTATGATATCATTCTTGTTTGTGATTTCAGCAACTGTCATTGGTATCTTTTTATACGTCATTACATTACAAAAAACGAGTTTATTTGGTATTTTGAAAGCTCAGGGATTTACGAATGGTTATTTAGCCAAAGTGGTATTATCACAAACCGTCATTTTAGCAGTATTTGGTACAATAATTGGTCTTATCTTAACTGCGATAACTGGTGCATTTTTACCTGATGCAGTACCTGTCAAATTTGATGTCATGACACTTGTTATTTTTGCACTTGTGTTAATCGTCGTATCAATGATAGGCAGTTTATTCTCAGTGTTAACTATAAGAAAAATAGATCCATTAAAAGCTATAGGATAGGAGGGACTAAGGTATGTTGCAATTTGAAGATGTGACAAAATCTTTTAAAGATGGTAACAAAACAATTGAAGCGGTTAAATCAACAAACTTTAATATTGATGAAGGTGACATCGTTGCGTTAGTTGGTCCATCAGGTTCAGGTAAAAGTACCTTTCTAACTATGGCGGGGGCTTTACAAACACCGACAACTGGACGTATTTTGATTAATCAACAAGATATTACAACAATGCGTCAAAAGCAGTTGGCCAAAGTGAGAATGTCTGATATTGGCTTTATTTTACAAGCGACGAATTTAGTACCATTTTTAACTGTTAAACAGCAATTTACATTACTAAAGAAAAAGAAGAAAAATGTTATGAATGATGAAGACTATCATCAGTTAATGACACAACTAGGCTTAGTAGAATTGGGGAATAAATTACCATCTGAATTATCAGGTGGTCAAAGACAGCGTGTGGCAATTGCTAAAGCACTTTATACTAATCCATCAATTATCTTAGCAGATGAACCAACGGCATCATTAGATACTGAAAATGCGATTGAAGTTGTTAAAATTTTACGAGATCAAGCTAAAAAGAGAAATAAAGCGTGTATTATTGTGACACATGATGAACGATTAAAGAAATATTGTGATAAGTCTTACCATATGCAAGATGGTCAATTACAATTAGAACAATAACAAGTCGAAGATAAGACAGAAACTACTGTGACAAGTTGTTTCTGTCTTTTTTGATGGTTCTCTATTTTTCAGGACTGATAAATAAAAAGTGAATAATTTAAAAAATAATTATGTACCAGTCCAATTTGGGAGAAACCCTTTTTGATGTGTAAATTTAACGAATATTGTTAATTTACATATAAATAAATATAAAATTATCAGAAATTTTAAAATATTCCGTGAAACATAATAAATTTTGTAGTAAAATAACGCCTAAGAGTTTTTGAAATAAAGAAAGTCAGTGACAAAAAGGATTCTATAGTTGGTATGATGATGCGATGGGCAGTAACAATCTATTGCTAAAGTGATTTTTTATTAACCTAGACAGTTTTGTTGAATTGATGTGACAGAATAAATTTTGAAAAAATATTTTTGTTACACGCCTAAGTAATGAATGACACATCTTTCAAAAACTCATTGCACAATTGTATATTTTCATGGTGATACAACATTGAAAATTGTATGTACTATTCATGTATAACATGGAATATACAAAATAATATAAAGGAGACCGTATATGGATTTATTAATAGGTACATTGTTTTTGTTTTTAGTCTTAGTTATTTTTACGTTATTTACATATAAAGCGCCCAATGGTATGCGAGCGATGGGTGCTTTAGCGAATGCTGCAATTGCAACTTTTTTAGTAGAGGCATTTAATAAATACGTTGGTGGAGAAGTCTTTGGTATCAAATTTTTAGCAGACTTAGGGGATGCTGCCGGGGGTCTTGGCGGTGTTGCTGCAGCAGGTTTAACTGCGCTTGCCATAGGTGTTTCACCAGTATATGCCTTAGTCATTGCAGCCTCTTGTGGTGGTCTCGATTTATTACCAGGATTCTTTGCAGGTTATATTGTCGGTTACATTATGAAGTATAGTGAAAAATATGTACCAGATGGTGTTGATTTAATTGGTTCAATCGTACTGCTAGCACCATTAGCACGATTAATAGCAGTATTATTGACGCCTGTTGTTAATAACACTTTAATTCGTATTGGTGATATTATTCAAAGTAGTACAGATACGAACCCGATTATCATGGGTATTATTTTAGGTGGTATCATTACCGTTGTAGGTACAGCGCCATTAAGTTCAATGGCGTTGACCGCGTTACTTGGATTAACGGGTATTCCAATGGCAGTTGGTTCAATGGCAGCATTTAGTTCTGCTTTTATGAATGGTACATTATTCCACAGATTAAAATTAGGAGATCGTAAATCAACTATTTCAGTAAGTATTGAACCATTGTCGCAAGCAGATATTGTATCTGCAAATCCTATACCTATCTACATTACTAACTTCTTCGGAGGTGCGATTGCCGGTTTAATTATTGCGTTATCCGGATTAATAAATGATGCAACAGGTACAGCTACGCCGATTGCTGGCTTCTTAGTCATGTTTGGCTTTAATAACCCAACAACGATTGTTCTTTATGGTATTGCAATGGCAGTTGTTGGTACATTGTCAGGCTATATTGGCTCACTAGCCTTTAAAAATTATCCAATTGTGACTAAACAAGATATGATTAACCGTGGTGCTGCAGATGCATAAAATAACATAATCAAGTCATTAAGAATAACGTAGACTGTTGAATTGTTAGAATGACAATTTAACAGTCTTTTTGGTTTGAAATTTAAAATGGGGAGACATACATGAATTTGTCAAAATTTTTTATCTTACAATAATCATCTTTTTAAACATATATCATTCTAGTTAAAATAGTTAATTTTAAAAGATTTATGGAAGATACTTTAATTGTGGACAAGTTCAAACAAACATATATCACTGATATAAAGCAATTTGTAAGCGTTTACACACAACAAAATACATGCTAAGATATGGCTGTAAATAAGCATTTTACGCAATGTTGAAAACTTTTAAAAGGAGGGATGACATGAACGCCACTGAAAAGGAAATACTAAAAAGAATCAAAGATAATCCATTTATATCACAAAGAGAATTAGCTGAAGCGATTGGATTATCACGACCAACTGTCGCAAATATTATTTCTGGGCTCATACAAAAAGAGTATGTCATGGGCAAAGCTTATGTATTAAATGAAGATTATCCTATTGTTTGTATTGGTGCTGCTAATGTAGATAGAAAGTTTTATGTACATAAAGAACTGGTTGCCGAAACATCGAATCCTGTGACATCAACCAGATCAGTTGGTGGTGTTGCAAGAAATATTGCTGAAAATCTTGGACGTTTAGGTGAAACAGTCGCCTTCTTATCAGCCAGCGGTCAAGATAGTGAATGGGATATGGTTAAACGATTATCAAGCCCATTTATGAATATGGATCATGTACAACAATTTGAAAATGCGAGTACAGGGTCATACACGGCACTGATTAACAAGCAAGGAGACATGGCTTATGGCTTGGCAGATATGGAAGTGTTTGATCATATCACACCAGAATTTTTAATTAAGCGTACGCATTTATTAAAAAAAGCTAAATGCATTATTGTCGATTTAAATTTATCTAAAGATGCACTGGATTTTTTATGTGCTTACACAGCAAAACATGACATTAATCTTGTAATTACGACAGTTTCATCACCGAAAATGAAAAATATGCCTGATTCATTACATGCTATTGATTGGATTATTACGAATAAAGATGAAACAGAAACATTTTTAAGTGTTGATATTAATAATACAGATGACTTAATAGAAGCTGCTAAAAAATGGAATGATTTAGGAGTAAGGAATGTCATCATTACTAACGGTGTGAAAGAACTTATTTATAGAAGTGACAAAGAAGAAATCGTTAAATCAGTAACACCGTCTAAAAATGTCAAAGATGTTACTGGTGCAGGTGATTCATTCTGCGCAGCGGTCGTCTATAGTTGGCTTAATGGTATGTCTACTGAAGATATATTAATAGCTGGCATGGTCAATTCCAGTAAGACAATAGAGACGGAATATACAGTGAGACAAAATTTAGATCAACAACAGCTTTATCATGATATGGAGGAGTATAAAAATGACACAATTACAACAATACATTGATTATTCACAAGAGGTAAAACAAGCAAAGGACAATAACCAACCTATTGTAGCTTTAGAATCTACAATTATTTCTCATGGTATGCCATATCCACAAAATGTTGAAATGGCCAATAAAGTAGAACAGCTTATTCGTGATAACGGTGCAGTGCCTGCAACCATTGCGATTATTGATGGCAAAATTAAGATTGGATTAGAGAAAGATCAATTAGAAACATTAGCAACTAGTGACAATGTCGCTAAAGTATCAAGAAGAGACTTAGCTGAAGTTATACCTACGACTCAAATTGGAGCAACGACAGTTGCAACGACAATGATTTGTGCTGAACTAGCAGGAATTCAATTCTTTGTTACTGGTGGTATTGGCGGTGTGCATAAAGGTGCAGAACACACTATGGATATATCTGCTGATTTAGATGAACTCGCAAAAACAGAAGTGACTGTCATTTGTGCTGGTGCTAAGTCCATCTTAGATTTACCAAAAACGATGGAATATTTGGAAACGAAAGGTGTACCAGTGATTGGTTATCAAACTGATGAGTTACCAGCATTCTTTACACGTGAAAGTGGTGTTAAATTAATCAGTTCTGCTCAAAGTCCTGAAGAAATTGCCAAAGTACATCAAACCAAACATGATTTAGAATTAGGTGGCGGCATGGTTATTGCTAATCCTATTCCACATGAACATGCATTATCAAAAGACTATATTGAAAGTATTATTGATGATGCAGTAGAAGAAGCAGAAAGTAAAGGTATTAAAGGTAAAGATTCTACGCCATTCTTATTAGGAAAAATTGTCGAAAAAACAGAAGGAAAGAGTTTAGCAGCAAACATAAAATTAGTTGAAAATAATGCAATATTAGGTGCTAAGATTGCAGTAGCTTTCAATCATATGTAGGTGATGATCTATGTCCATTTTATTTGCAATCACAGGTGTACTATTTGCCTTAATCATTGCATATTTGTTTAGCTTTGACCGTAAAAGTATAGATTTTAAAAAGCCTGTTATCATGCTGATTATTCAAGTATTACTTGTATTATTTATGATGAATACGACGATTGGTTTAACAATATTAACAGCTATGGGTGGCTTTTTCGAAGGTTTAATAAAAGTAAGTAAAGCAGGCATTGATTTTGTATTTGGAGATTTACAAAACAAAGGTGGCTATACATTTTTCCTAAATGTTTTGTTACCATTAGTGTTTATTTCAGTACTTATAGGCATATTTAATTATATTAAAGTATTACCTTTTGTTATAAAATACGTGGGTATAGCAATAAATAAAATCACACGTATGGGACGTTTAGAAAGTTATTTTGCTATTTCAACAGCAATGTTTGGGCAACCAGAAGTATATTTAACTATTAAAGATATTATTCCTAAATTATCAAGAGCAAAATTGTATACTATTGCAACTTCCGGAATGAGTGCGGTTAGTATGGCAATGTTAGGTTCATATATGCAAATGTTAGAACCTAAATTTGTTGTAACAGCAGTAATGCTTAATATATTTAGTGCTTTAATTATAGCGAGTGTTATCAATCCATATCAATCAGATGATTCAGATGTTGAAATTGAAAATTTAACACAATCAACTGAAGAAACAGATATAGATAGTAAAACAGGTAAACCTAAAAAAGTGCCATTCTTCCAAATGATTGGTGATAGTGCAATGGATGGCTTTAAAATAGCTATCGTTGTGGCTGTTATGCTATTAGCATTTATCTCTTTAATGGAAGCAATTAACATTATATTTAGCGGTATTGGTTTAGACTTCAAACAACTAATTGGTTATGTTTTTGCACCAATCGCCTTTATTATGGGAATTCCATGGAGTGAAGCGGTATCTGCTGGATCATTAATGGCTACGAAATTAATCACTAATGAATTTGTTGCTATGTTAGATTTTAAACATACTTTAGGAGATGTTTCTGCAAGAACGCAAGGTATTATCTCAGTTTACTTAGTGAGTTTTGCTAACTTTGGTACAGTAGGTATTATAGTGGGATCTATTAAAGGTATTAGTGATAAGCAAGGTGAAAAGGTCGCATCATTTGCGATGCGTTTATTACTTGGATCAACACTTGCATCTATCATTTCAGGCTCAATTATAGGTTTAGTATTATAGGCGCAAGCTAAAAATAAATGAAAATGGTTTGATGATTGTACATAATATGGTGAAGACATCATCTAGATGTATAATTGATAAAATGACAAAGCCAACTCATTAATTGATTGAATGATCAAATATGAGTTGGCTTTATTTTTTAGTTATATCATCATACATAAACTTATAAAAAGTATGATGGCGTTAGTGACGTTGATACTTAATCATCGAATTCACACCTACAACACAGCGTTTAGCCAAAAAGGAGTAACGCAATTGGTATGGCGAATAATAGTGATAGTGCTACTCTAATAAACCAAATAACGACTAACTTCCACACAGGTATCTTAATTTCAGTAGCCATAATACAAGGTACCAAGGCTGAGAAAAAGATAACTGCTGACACGCTAACGATACCGACAACGAGTTTAGTGCTGGCAGCGGCTTTAGCAACGAGTAGCGACGGCAAAAACATTTCAACAACAGAAATAGCTGATGCTTCGGCAAGCATGTGTTTATCAGGTATCGGGAATAGATAAATAAATGGATAAAAAATATAACTCACCCAACTAATAAGTGGTGTGAAATTGGCGATGACTAGACCAAGGAAACCAATTGATAAAATAGATGGTAATATCCCAACGGTCATCTCTAAACCATCTTTAACATTATCCCAAACATTTTTCACTAATGAAGGTGTCTTAGCATTTTGTTTCATAGCTTCAGCATAAGCTGTCTTTAAACGACTACCTTGAATTTCAACTTCTTCTTCACCTTGTTGACCGTTATAGTATTCTGTTGATTCATTAGCTATTGGAGGTAACCAAGCCGTGATTGCTGTAACTATGAACGTGATGCTTAATGTTATCCAAAAATATAAATTCCAATGCGACATTAATCCAAGTGTATTAGCAACAATAATCATAAATGTTGCAGACACGGTTGAAAAACCTGTAGCAATAATTGTGGCTTCTTGCTTGTTATACATTCCTTGTTTGTATACGCGATTAGTAATTAGTAAGCCAAGGGAATAACTTCCGACAAAAGAAGCTACGGCATCGACTGCTGATTTACCAGGTGTTTTAAAGATTGGTCGCATAATAGGCTCCATAAATACGCCTACAAATTCTAATAAACCATAACCAACTAACAATGATAATGCGATAGCGCCAACTGGTATCAATATACTAAGAGGCATCATTAACTTATCAAATAGAAATGGACCATAATCTTTGTTGAACAAAATAGCAGGACCAAGATGAAAAACATACATGATACCAATGACTGCACCAGCCAGTTTGAATAACGTGATGATAAAGTTAGTTATAGATGTCTTGAAAGTGCCGCGTATGATGGGTAATAATGCACCAATGACTATCATAATTAAGGCAATATATGGCATCGCTGGTCCTAATAGTGACCTAATTACTAAATGGACATGATCGACTAATATCGTATTGTTACCGTTCAATGTAATTGGAACAAAGAAACATAGTATACCAATTAAACTGTAAATGTAGAATCTCCAAGCACTAGGTTGCTTGGCGTACTTGTGATATGTATTCATTTGCACAACCCCTTTGTTTAAGTCAATACATAAATAAAGCATGCTTGATTGCTAGGAAAAATTTTAATAGCACAATACAACCACTAATTCTAAATAATCTGAAAACTTAACTTTATTGTATAGTTAGTTATAATCATCGACTAATATAAAATAACTAATAATAAATAGTTTGAAACTATGATGAATTTTTGTGGGCGAAAATTGAGTGTTTTTTATTTTTCAGGACTGATAAAGAAAGGTTCTCTTTTTTTCAGAACTGATAAATAAAAAGTAAATAATTTAAAATATAAATTATTTTGTAGCCGAGACTCCTGAGACAGCACCCTAGGAAGGGACCCAACACAGAAAAACTGGTTATCCAGTTTTTTCATGCAATGCAGGGACCCGTCATAGAAAAATTTTATAAATAAAATTTTTACTTTAATGTGCAAGACGGGCAAGGTTGGGCATAGCGAGGTTTAAAAAATAATTATGTATCAGTCCAATTTGGGAGAGAACCTAAAGAAAAAGTGAATAATTATATATTTGTCAAATTTGAAAGAGAACAAATTTGAGTGGGGGTTATTAAGGCAAAAAAGCTTATCGTACGTGGTAAAAATGTACGATAAGCTTTTTTGAATATTGCATTTGATAATCATAACGGTGTTATAAAGATAAACTAGCGCAGTATCATTGTCATAAATCATTAGTTAAGCCTTTAAATAACTTATGAAACAATAATCAATCAAAGTTACTAATGATTTAAATCTACTAATTCTGAGGCATATAATGCTAAACGAAGATTAAGTGAAATATCAGGATCTTCAATGGTCGTATCTAAAATTTGTGCGCACTTATTAATACGATATTTTACAGTATTACGATGAATAAATATTTGTTCAGCTGTTTTAGTAATGTCGCAATGATTATCCATATAAATACGTAAAGTTTGTTTTAATTCTGCTTCTTTTTTAGTCTTTGGATTAGCCAATTCACCAAGTGTATACTTAATAAAAGGTATCAATTTATTAGATGGTATTAATTGTAACAGTTCGCTGATATCTTTTGAACGATAGCTTTCGATTTGTTCAAACTGCCCTTTAGCACGGATATTATTAAGTGCTTCTGATGCTTCAAAGTATGAGTAAGGTAACTGTGAAAACTCTGTTACTTCATTACCAACACCAAAAGATAAGCTACCTTCAAAAAAGTTATGGAAATCTTGTTGAATCAACTTTAAGTAATCCCAGAAATAATGATGTCTATTTTGTAATAAAATGACAAATTGATCATTACTAGGTATTTTATAAATGCTTATTTTTGAATCTAAATCAGAAAATTTATGGAGTAACCATTGGAACGTCAAATATTGTCTCTCATACAAATAGTTACTGTTCTCTAATTTTTGAGTTTCATCTATACTACAGGTCACAACTTGATAGTATTTTGAATTATAGATATTGTAGCGCTCTAGTAGTTGTGGATGCTGTTTGACTGATAAAGCAGTATCACTATCATTAAGAACTAAAGATTCAAAGAAACGGTTAATTTCATTTTGTTCAGCTTCTTCAATTTTAGCTGATTTATAAATGGAAAAGCTTAGCACACTAACAACTTGTTCGATGGTCAATAGACTGAATGGGTAAGTCAATTTGTCTGACTGAGCGACCATTAAATAATATGGAAAATAGTTATAACTTCTAACTTTATAAATGATTTGATTTTCTTTGACGAATACTGAACGTCTATCATCGCGTTCAATCTCTGAAATATGTTGTTTGAAATATTTAATATGATCATTAATAAGTGATCTTTGATGTTGATAGTGTTGACTCATTGAAATAGGTCGTTTAAACGGATCGAATAATAAAATTGGTACACCTAAACGCTTACTTAAAAATTGAATCATGGTGTCAACATCGAATCCCTTTATTAATAATTGATTGAGTTCTTGTTGGATATATAATGCGTAATTTAATTTTTCAGTTTTGGCATTTTCAATAACTGCTGATATATGGTGTGATGCGTCACCTAAATTCCAATTTTCTGGAATTTCAATCAATGGAAAAGCTAAGTCATCTGCTATGCGAATAACTTCTTGGTCGATAGCATGTAAAAAGCGTGAAACTTTAATACCTAATCCTGTAACGCCTACATCTTTTAAATCACGAATGAGTTGAATTAATCCTTGTTGATCATCTTGATAGAGTAATCCAGTTGTCAGGATAAAAGTATTGGGTTTCGTAAAATGTTTAATGTCGCTATTTTCAGTAATATCTAAACCTTCAATAATGGTATCTAAGTTACCGTGATGATTGATTAATGAAAATTCATTAAATTGAGGCATAGATAAAATGTCGCGTAGACTGGCCATAAGGAACCTCCTTCTGAGTCAAAATAGGGTATGATGTATAGAAATATAATTTACTGTATAAACTTAACTCTATTATATGCAATATTCACAAAATATTGTAGGAAATTGCCACACTATTTGTCAGTTTGTGACAAAACGCAAAAAAAATATGTCAAAAGCGATAAAGAAAAACGCTTACATTACTAATAAACTAATCATAAAGAGAGACGAAATTACATAAAGTACAAACCGAATGATACAGGTTGTTCCAGTTATTGTGGTTATGAAGTGACGGTTTGTCTGGGGTGTTATTGTTCGTAACTCTCACATTTTATGTACGATTAAAGGGGGCTAACTGAAACCGATATGAGTAAAGAAGCATACGAGGCATCATATGACGAAGCGTTTTTTGAACGTCGAGGTTATAACAAAGATATCATGCCTAAAAATAGTTCACAACGCAACAGTTCAGCATTTAACTTCTTCACTTTATGGATGGGTGCTGTTCACAATATTCCTAACTATACTGCAGTAGGTGGCTTTTTACTGCTCGGTTTATCACCACTACAAGTGATGTTCTCGTTAGTCATTAGTTCATTTCTTATTGCAATGTTACTAGTGTTTAACGGTTATGCAGGTTCAAAATATGGTATACCATTTGCCATGCAATTGCGACACACATACGGTGATGCAGGTGCGAAATTACCTGGCATCTTACGTGGTGTGGTAGCTGGAATCGGCTGGTTTGGTATTCAAACTTTTGCTGGATCCCAAGCATTACTAATATTAATGAACAAACTGATTCCTGGTTATGAAGATTTCGGTAATGGTCATACGATTTTAGGTATTACAATTCCTGCTTTAATTGCCTTCTTAATCTTCTGGGCAATTAACTTTGGTATAGGAATTGGTGGTGGAGAAACGCTAAATAAATTTACAGCTATTTTAAATCCACTTATTTACATCGTTTTTGGTGGTATGGCAATATGGGGTTACATGACAGCCGGTGGTTGGCATAATATTATGAATTACGATATTACAACTAAAACATCTGGCATCATTTATCCTGCAATTCTAACATTTATCTTAATCTTTAACTCATTGTTAGGTGTCTGGGCAGGACCAGGAGCAAGTGTAGCAGATTTCACTCAAAATGCGAAATCAACACGCTCTCAAGTTGTAGGTCAAATTTCTGGTATTGTGGTAGCACATTTATTATTTGCGATTTCTAGTGTGTTTATTATTATTGGTGGTTCAATTGCACTAGGACATCAAGAATGGAATATCCTAACGATTATTAATGAATGGGATAGCATTTGGGCTATTCTAATTGCAACAGGTGTGCTATTAATGACAACGATTTCTACTAACGCGACGAGTAACATTATACCCGCAGCCTATCAATTAACAGCATTGATGCCAAAATGGATTAACTATAAACGTGGTGTAATGATTGCATCTATCTTAAGTATTGTTATCATGCCATGGAAAATGATGGAAAACCAAGATAGTATCTTTGTATTCTTAAATGCCATTGGTGCTATTTTAGGGCCAGTAGCAGGCGCAATGATTGTTCACTTTTACTTTATTTCGAAATGTAAAATCAACATTGATAAATTATATTTCGATTTAAATAATAAACCTAAAGATTTGAAGAGAATTAATATCCCTGCATATATTGCTACAATTGTGGGTGTAGTTATTTCACTACTAGGATTTATCCCTGCATTTAGAATTATTGCAGATTTCTCTTGGTTTATTGGTTTTATCAGTACAGGTGTAGTATACATTTTATTACATTTAGTACATGAATCTCGTAACAAAAATTCGAATTTGGAGGAGAGACAATAATGACATTCGATTTAATTATTAAAAATGGGTTAGTTATTTTAGAAGATGGCGCAAAGCATGTAGATGTAGGTGTAACAGACGGTAAGATTACAGCAATAGCTGAAACATTAACTGGTGATGCTGATAAAGTTATCGATGCACAAGGCCAAGTCGTATCTCCAGGTATGGTGGATGCACACGTGCATATAACAGATCCAGGTGGCGGTTACCGTGATGGTTGGGAAGGCTATGACACAGGTACACGTGCAGCTGCTAAAGGTGGCGTGACATCATTTGTTGAAATGCCATTAAACCAAGTTCCTGCTACAACAGATAAAGCATCAATTGAAGAAAAATTTGATGCTGGTAAAGGTGATTTAACAGTTGATGTAGCTAGTTACGGTGGTTTAGTGCCTTACAATTTAGATGGTGGTATTCAAGAATTAGATGACGCTGGTGTCGTTGCTTATAAAGCATTCTTAGCAACTTGTGGAGATCGTTCAATTGAAGGCGACTTTGAAAATGTCGATGATTATTCATTGTATGAAGGTATGAAGCAAATCGCTAAAACTGGTAAGATTTTATCAGTACATGCTGAAAATGCTAATATTACTGATAAATTAGGTGAGATTGCATATAAAAATGGTGAAACAACATTAAGTGCATATGTAGATTCTCGTCCAGTATTCACTGAAGTTGAACCGATTCGTAAATTAATCTTATTTGCTAAAGAAACAGGATGTCGTTTACACATTGTTCACGTTGCATGTGAAGAAGGTGTCGAAGAAATTGTTAAAGCACAACAAGAAGGTGTCGACGTAACATGTGAAACATGTACACATTATCTATACTTCTATAAAGAAGAATTAGACGATATTGGTCCAGTTGTTAAATGTTCTCCACCAATTCGTGAACAATCACGTTTAGAAGGTATGTGGGATCGTGTACAAAATGGCGATATTGATTTTGTAACATCAGATCATTCACCATGTACACCGGATTTAAAAGATACTGACAATGCTTTCGAAGCATGGGGCGGTATTGCAGGTATCCAAAATAACGTCGATGTGTTATATGATGAAGGTGTTCAAAAACGTGATATGTCATTAGAAAGATTTGCTGATATTATTGCGACAGCACCTGCTAAACGTTTTGGTTTAGATAGTAAAGGAAGCATTGCAATCGGTAAAGATGCAGACTTCGTATTTATTAATCCAAATAGTTCTTACACTTTAAAAGCTGAAGACCTAGCATATCGCAATCAAATGAGCCCATATATTGGTAGAGAAATTGGCGCTCAAGTAGCTAGAACAATTTTACGTGGTAAAGAAGTTTATAGCCAAGAAAATGGCGTCACTGATGCCAAAGATGGACAATTTATTTAATGCATATATAGAACTAAAAAAAGGAGCTGCGACGATTGAAGTTGCAGCTCCTTTATGTTGTTTAATGTGTTAAATGACCTGATTATCAAGATCCTCTAGTGTTGTTGTTTAATGTGTTAAATGACCTGATTATCAAAATCCTCTAGTGTTGTTGTTTTATGTGTTAACTCTAGCGTTGTATCTATCAAAGTTTGAACGCCTTTAGCAATTTGAGCAGTTGTTACTGATTCTAAAGGAGAGTGGCTAATGCCATCTTTACAAGGAATAAAGATCATACTTGTTGGAACAATGGAAGCGAAATTCATAGCATCATGACCGGCACCACTATACATGTATTTATATTCAAAACCATGCTGTTTACATACGTTTTCTGTTATTTTAGCCATCTCAGCATTTAATTTAGCAGGATGTTCGTTACCTAAATCTGTGATCTTGCAGTGTGTATGACGTTGAGTTGAAATTTGATCGATGCTATTTAAAATTTGTTGAACAACATCTTCTCTTATTGCTTCATCTTTTCCTCTAATATCAATTAAGAAAGATACTTCTCCTGGAATAGAATTCATAGTATTAGGATAGACATCAACATAGCCAACAGTTGCCACAATACCTTCATTTGTATATTGTTGTGCAAGTTGTTCGATTTTTAATATCATTTCAGAAGCAGCTGTTAGCGCATCAGTTCTCATTGGCATAGGTGTTGAACCTGAATGGCTTGTTACACCTTGAACTGTAACTTTAAAACGATGTGGTGCAGCGATATGTGTCACGATACCAATATCGTCGTTATTATTTTCTAAAATGGGACCTTGTTCAATATGTAATTCTAAAAATGCTTTGATTTGGTTTCGTTCGAATAATGCGGTTTGACCTCTCACTTCTTGTGATAATGGTTGGACAATATCATATAACACGTAGCCATCGTTATCTACAATGTCTTTTAACGATGTTCTATTATATTGTCCAGTTAAGTATTTACTGCCAATCGTTGCTTCATTAAAACGCGCAGACTCCTCACAAGCAAAAGCAATGATAATGAGTGGATGGTCTGTTTCAATGTGATGTTTATTTAAATATTCAACAACTTCTAACGCACCGATGACACCTAGTAGTCCGTCATACTGACCGCCGTCTTTGACTGTGTCAATATGAGAGCCAATGACTACAGGTTTGAGATCAGGGTATTTACCTTCTCTTCTCGCAATAACATTACCGATAAAGTCGAAATAGACATCTAAACCAGCACGTTGGCAAAGCATAGAGAATTTTAAAGCAGCCATACGCTCTGGATGACTAAAAGCGATACGGTTAATACCACCATTATCAGGGTTATAACCTAATTCGTTAAAAGTTGCTAAATGATTTAATACATTATTTATATTCATTGATTATCACTTCTTTTCTTAGTTAATTACGATTAACATTATCAATAAAATTTACAGCTTGTTGATAGATGTCTTTATTAAAGTCGTCCACTTTTCTATCGAAGTCATGGGCGTCTTTATCTAAAGGGGTAAATGATGTTGACGGTACATGTTTGATAATATGTTCACTTTCGCTAAATGGTACGTCGGTATCACCTTTGCAGTGAACGATAAACATAGGTGGGAATGACTTCAGTTGTTTGGGTGAAATGTTGTATTTCATCGATGCTGTTTGTTCTAAACTTAACATGTCGAACCAGTTTGCTTTTCCACGCGCATAAACATAGAGTAAAAAGCGTTGTTGTAATTGATCGGCAACAACTGGCGTTTGCGATGTTAATGTTTGAATCATTTCAGGTGTGATGCTACCAGCTAATTTTTCGAAATATGCTGATGGTCTTAAAAATGCAGGTACTTGTAAACGACTATAACCATAAAAATCGATAATACCGTCAACTTGGCGATCGCGTGCAACAATCATTGATAAGTAAGCACCTGATGAACGACCGAAGACAAATGTTGGTACATCTTGATAGTTTTCTTTGATGGCATCAAAACATGTTAATGCATCATCAATAATTTGATCTATCGTTGCTTCTGGTGCAAGACGATAAGATGCCAATATGACATCATAATGTTGAGTCAAAATGTCTAAATAATCTTGTGGTAAGTCATTAGGTTTACCAAAGACAAGTCCGCCACCATGATAATAGACGATGATTCCTTTTGAGGGTTGTGTTGTAGCTTTAATAATTGTATAAGGCAATGTAAAATTATCGCTCGTTAAAACAGATTTTTCGATTGTAGACAAAATGATGTCCCTCCAAATTGATATATTTTACTTATTATAGCATCTCAAAAAAGATGAGTACTGTATTTGTCTAATTCGAATAAAAAGATAAAGTAATATTGTGAGATATGTGAATGATAGCATAACTGAAAGCGCTTATAATAGATGTTGAAATGACAAAGGAGTTGAAGAGCATGGACATTCGATCTTCTTTTGATGCATTAGATAAGCAATTCACCGCTTATGGTGGATTGATTGGTGGCGGCATTACTAGACTTTTATATTCTGAAGAATGGGTAAATGCTGTACATGCACTTAAGAGTACATTGGAAAAAGAAGGTTTTAGTACACGATTTGATGATGTAGGTAACTTAACTGGACGTCTTGAAGGTTCAAAATACCCGAATGAGGTGATTGCTTCAGGATCTCACATTGATACAGTTGTAGAAGGCGGTCATTTAGACGGCCAATACGGTATATTAGCTGCTACTGTAGCAATGGCTTCATTAAAAGAGGAATTTGGTCAACCATTACGTTCCATGGAAGTTGTAGCGTTAGCTGAAGAAGAAGGCAGTCGTTTCCCATATGGTTTCTGGGGAAGTAAGAACTTCTTCAACTTAGCTGATAAAAATGATGTGATTGACATAACAGACAGTGAGGGCGTTAAATTCGAAAATGCCATGCGTAATGCTGGCTTCGGTTTTCGCGAGCATGACAATGACTACAGTGATATTAAATCATGGATTGAACTTCATATTGAACAAGGTAAAGTACTTGAATCTGAACAACAATCAATTGGTGTTGTTAATGGCATTGTTGGTCAAAAACGCTACACTGTAACACTGCATGGTGAAGCAAATCATGCTGGAACGACACCAATGGGATTACGTCGAGATACTGTCGTCGCATTCAGTGATATTGTGACGCATTTAACACAACGTGCACGCGAAGTTGGAGATCCTTTAGTATTGACATTCGGTAGTGTAGAACCTGTTCCTAATACCGTTAATGTTGTACCAGGTGGCGTGACATTCTCAATTGATTGTCGTCACATTAACCAAGATGAATTGAATGTATTTGCCGATGAAATTACAGCTTATGTTCAAAAGGTTGCTGACAGAGATGGTTTAACTGTTGATATTGATTTATGGATGGATGAAGCACCTACTTTAATGGAACCATCTTTAGTTCAACAAATTGAACAGTCAGCTCAAAAAGTTGTTGGTGAGCAAGATTATAGAGTAATGTCTTCAGGTGCTGGTCATGATTCGCAAATTTTTGCTAAATATGTACCAACAGCAATGTTATTTGTACCATCAATCAATGGTATTAGTCATAACGTAAATGAAGAAACAGAATTAAGTGATTTAGTTAAAGGTATTGAAGTGTTGAAAGATGCACTCTACAACTTAGCTTATAAAGAATAACAATGATTAATAAAAACAATGGATAACAGAAAGGAAGATTTATAATGGGTTACTTAAATCATAATCAAGGATATAGAGAAGACTTACTAGGAACACGTTCAGTTGTCAAAAAGGATAACTATGCGGTTATTACGCCAGACGGTTTAGTGAATAATGTCGTTCCCGGTTTTGAAGATTGTGATGTAACAATTTTAGGTTCACCAAGATTAGGCGCACGCTTTGTAGATTATCTTGTAACTGCAAGAAATAAAGGCGGTAATATGCAAGGATTTGGTGGCGACGGTGTTCAAACATTTATTTATGTTGTTAGTGGTAGCATCAATGCTTACGCAGGTGATGATAAATATGAATTAGCACAAGGTGGCTATCTATATGTACCAGCTGATCAACAAATGAAATTTGAAAATAATAATAATGGAGAAGATAGCCGTTTATTCCTTTATAAAAAACGTTATCAACCACTTGCTGGTCATAAACCATCAGTAGTATCAGGCAATGTTAATGATATGAAATCTGATGCGTATGAAGGTATGGAAGAAGTTCGTATTTTAGACTTATTACCAAAAGAATTAGCTTATGACATGAATATGCACATTTTATCATTTGAACCAGGTGCGTCACATGGTTATGTAGAAACACATGTTCAAGAACATGGTGCATATGTATTAAGTGGTCGTGGTGTTTATAACTTAGATAACGAATGGATGCCAGTTGATAAAGGTGATTATATCTTTATGGGCGCTTATGCACCTCAAGCAACATATGCAATCGGCTTAAATGAACCATTTGCTTATCTTTATTCTAAAGATGCTAACAGAGATATTGAAATTTAAGGAGAATGGATAACATGACACAAGATGGATTGGTTTATGTTGAACATGATCGTTTAAGAAATCTTTTTAAATCAAAAATGATGGCAGCTGGAATGCCAGAAGAACAAGCAGCAAAAGTAGCAGATTTAATGATTTTCGCTGATTCTCGTGGTATTCACTCTCACGGCTCTGTGCGTATGCAATATTATGCGGAAAGAGCTGCACGAGGTGGTTTTAATTTATCGCCACAATTTCAAGTTGAACAAACAGGACCATCAACTGCAACTTTCTTTGGTGATAACGCAGCTGGACATCTAGTTGCTTATAAAGCGATGGATAAAGCGATTGACATGGCTAAAGAAACTGGTTTAGGTGTTGTAGGTATTAAAGAAATGGCACATAGTGGTGCAATTGGATATTTCGCACTTCAAGCAGCACAACAAGGTATGGTAGCACTTACTGTATGTCAATCAGATCCAATGGTAGTACCATTTGGTGGTACACAGCCGTATTTTGGTACAAATCCTATTGCTTTTGCAGCACCAAGAGCGAATGGTGAACCAATCTTATTTGATATGGCAACAACAGTTCAAGCTTGGGGTAAAATTCTAGATGCTCGATCTAAGAATAAAGAAATCCCAGATACTTGGGCTGTAGATCATACTGGTGAACCAACGACGAATCCTCATGATGTCGGCGCACTATTACCAGTTGCAGGTCCGAAAGGTTACGGCTTAATGATGATGGTTGATATTCTTGCTGGAAGTTTATTAGGTTTACCATTTGGTAAGCATGTGTCATCTATGTATCAAGATTTATCTGAATATAGACGACTTGGCCAATTCCATTTTGTTATTAATCCATCTTATTTTGGTGACCAAGAAACATTCTTGGAACAAGTAGCACAAATGGTTGATGAACTACATGACATTCCACCAGCACAAGGTTTTGATCAAGTATACTATCCTGGTGAAATTCAAGAAGATGTTAAAAAGAAATATCAAGATACAGGAATTCCGGTAGCTGCATCCATTTATGACTATTTAGTTTCAGATCAAGTTTATTAATTATTATAAGTAATCATATATAGGGGTAGAAATGTCGCTAGTTTGTAAGAATGTAAAAGATGCATGACGTAAGTAATGCGTACATTTGCATAGTTATTATGGCAATGTTTCTACCTCTTTTTAAAAGGAGGATATGTGATGCGCGTATCGAAATCTGAATTATTTGATTTAATGAAACAAAAATTGCAACAAGCAGGGCTAGATGAACAAGCTGCTAGTGATGTGTCTGATGTACTAACATTTGCAGATCATAGAGGTATACATTCACACGGTGCAGTACGCGTCGAATATTATGCTGAGCGTATTGCTAAAGGCGGCATTAATACTAATCCTCAATATCATTTTGAACAAACAGGACCAGCTACAGCCACTTTCTTTGGTGACAATGGTCCAGGACATCAAGCTGCGAAACAAGCTATGGAAAAAGCAATTGATATTGCTAAAAATAATGGTGTTGCTGTAGTAGGTGTTAAAAACATTTCGCATAGTGGTGCATTAGGTTACTTTGTAGAAATGGCTGCAGAACAAGATATGGTTGCTTTAAGTATGTGTCAATCAGATCCAATGGTAGTGCCATTTGGTGGTACGGAACCTTACTTTGGTACAAATCCAATCGCTTTTAGTTCACCATCTAATGATGATCGTATTATTACATTTGATATGGCAACAACAGTTCAAGCATGGGGCAAAGTGTTAGATGCTAGAGCGAAACATTTGAGTATTCCTGATACATGGGCTGTTAATGATAAAGGTGAACCAACGACAGACTCACGTGATGTACATGCGCTTGTTCCAGTTGCAGGTCCAAAAGGCTATGGCTTAATGATGATGGTTGATATCTTATCAGGTAGTTTATTAGGACTACCACATGGCTTACACGTTTCTTCTATGTATAAAGATTTAACGAAAGGCCGAGATTTAGGACAATTACATATTGTCATTAATCCAGCATACTTTACTGATATGGATCAATTTAAACAACAAATATCTACTATGCTAGACGAATTAAAAGCACAGCCAGCAGCACAAGGTTATGGCGAAATTTATTACCCAGGTGAACGTGGTCGTTTACGTAGCGAAAAGTATGATCAACAAGGTATCGACATTGTTGATGATATTTATAACTACTTAATTTCAGACGATGTACACTACGATAGATATCATGGCAAAAATAGATTTGCTGAATAAAATGGAGGATGAATATGAAGTATACAATTATTAAAGAAAACCGTTATCAAGATTCAATCGTCTTAATGTTACTATCAAATAAATTGTCACAAATAGAAGGTGTGAATCAAGTTTCAATAATGATGGGCACACCAGCGAATAAAGATATTTTCAAAACGTCAGGTATGGAAACAGCAGAATTAGACAATGCTAATCCAAACGATATTGTGATTGTCGTTGATACTGAAGACGAATCAAAAGTAGCTGAAGTAGATCAACAAATTGAAGATGAATTAAATGGTAAAGATGATGCTGATAATGCCACAGCTAAAAATGATGTAGCTAAAAATTGGGATAAAGCATTAGAGCTTGCCAATAATCCTAATCTGGCATTGATTTCAATTCCTGGTCAATATGCGGCAATGGAAGCTGAAAATGCCTTGAACCATAATTTGAACGTCTTTATGTTTAGTGACAATGTGGCTAAAGAAGATGAAGTACGCTTGAAAAAAATGGCACATGATAAAGGTTTATTAGTTATGGGACCTGACTGTGGTACTGGTATTATTCATGGTGTGCCACTGGCATTTACGAACACTGTGAATGAAGGCAATATCGGTATTGTTGGTGCATCTGGTACTGGTATTCAAGAAGTTACAACAATTATTGATCGTGAAGGCAATGGTGTTACAAACGCTATTGGTACTGGTGGTCGTGATTTA
Source organism: Staphylococcus simiae (assembly GCF_002902085.1). Lineage (GTDB taxonomy): Bacteria > Bacillota > Bacilli > Staphylococcales > Staphylococcaceae > Staphylococcus > Staphylococcus simiae. The sequence continues at coordinate 19,535 of NZ_PPQR01000022.1, read as the reverse complement.
TCAACAGAAGTTGGCGCTATTACAATGTTAGATAGTATTAAAGCGTTAAATCAAGATCCTAAAGTGAAAGTCATTACTGTTATTTCTAAACCACCAGCTAAAGAAGTTGAAGACCGTGTGTTAAATTTACTACGCAATATTGATAAACCAGTTGTGACACTATTCTTAGGTGAAAAACCAACATATACTGAGAAAGAAATTTATCATGCTTATACTTTAGAAGAAACGGCACGTGTTTCAGTACAACTTGCTGCAGATGAACAACCTAATTTTAAACCTGCAATAAATACAGAAGTTAAAGCTAACTTTAACGATGGTCAAGATGGTATTAAAGGTTACTATTCAGGTGGTACATTAGCTTCTGAAGCTGCCATGTTAATTCGTGATAATGCTGGCTCAGAAGAAGGAGAAACACCAGAAGGTTATAGCTTTAAAGGTGGTAATCATGAAGTGATTGACCTTGGAGATGACATGTATACACAAGGTCGCCCACATCCAATGATAGACCCTTCAAAACGTATTGAAATGTTAGAACAAGCGGCTGATAGTGATTCAACTGCTGTGATTATGTTAGATAATGTTATTGGTTATGGTAGTCATGAAGATATGGCTAATCAACTTGCGCCAACGATTAAAGAAATATTAAATAAAGCTAAGTCACAACAACGCGACTTAGTTGTATTAGCAACTGTTGTAGGTACAGTTCATGATCATCAAGGATATCAACAACAAATTGATACTTTAGTAGATGCCGGTGCGGTAGTATGCGCAACAAATGATGAAATGGTTCGTACTGCTTTACATTTAATTGGAAAAGAAGTTGCACAACCATCATTAGACGTTAAAGAATTTGATGCAGAAAAAGTAGACTTAACTGTAGATGAAAAAGTACTTAATTTAATTAATATGAAACCAAGTGTCATCAACATTGGATTAGAAAGCTTTACTGAAGCAATCAAAAATAGCGATGCAGAAGTTGTTCAATTTAATTGGCGTCCAGTTGCTGGTGGCGATGAAAAATTAATGAAAGTCTTACAATTCTTAAATAATTTCAAAGGAGAGACAGTATAATGAGTTATCAAACAATTGATGAAGCAAACCAAGCAGTCATTGATAAAATGGTGGCAGCTGCTCCGTTCCTAGTAGATGTTGTACCAGCAAAAGATAAGATTCCAGAATTAAAAGAGCATGTCTTACTACATGCAGGTCCTCCAATTAAATATGAAAATATGACTGACCCTATGCAAGGTTCATGTGTCGGTGCCATTTTATTTGAAGGATGGGCTGAAGATGAAGCCGGTGCACGTCAATTATTAGAAAATGGTGAGATTACATTAATACCTTGTCACCACGTTAATGCTGTTGGGCCAATGGGTGGTATTACATCAGCAAACATGCCTGTATTAGTTGTTGAAAATAGAGAAAATGGTAACGAAGCATATTGCCAAATGAACGAAGGTATTGGCGCAGTATTACGTTTCGGTGCTTATAATGAAACGGTTATTAAGCGTTTGAAATGGATGCAAGATGTTCTAGGTCCAGTACTTAGCAAAGCCATTCGTCAAATGGATGAAGGTTTAAATGTTAATGTATTAATTGCTAAAGCAATTGCTATGGGTGACGAATTCCACCAACGTAATATTGCAGCTTCACTAGCGTTCTTAAAAGAAGTTGCACCAATTATTACAGCTTTAGAAGATGTAGATCAACAAGACCGTATCGATGTTATCCAGTTCTTATCAGATACAGATCAATTCTTCTTAAATGTTGCTATGGCAACAGGTAAAGCGATGATGGATGCAGCACGTGAAATTAAACATGGTACAGTTGTAACTGCAATGTGCCGTAATGGTGAAAACTTTGGTATCCGTATTGCTGGTATGGGCGATGAATGGTTTACTGCACCGGCAAATACACCAGAAGGTTTATATTTCACTGGCTATTCAAAAGATGATGCCAATAAAGATATCGGAGATTCAGCTATTACTGAAACAATTGGTGTTGGCGGTATGGCAATGATTGCTGCACCAGCAGTAACACGCTTTGTTGGTACTGGTGGCTTTGATGACGCTTTAGAAACAAGTAATGAAATGATGGAAATTTGTTTAGGTGAAAATCCTAACTTCGTTATTCCAACATGGAACTTTAAAGGTGCTTGCTTAGGTATTGATGCACGTAAAGTAGTTGAAACAGGTATTACACCAGTAATTAATACAGGTATTGCACATAAGATAGCTGGTTATGGACAAATTGGTGCGGGTACAGTACATCCACCAATAGAATGTTTCGAAAAAGCAATCACTGCATACGCTGAAAAATTAGGATTCAACGCGTGATTTTAACAGCACGATCAATTGGCAAACATGCGCATCGTATATTATCTCAGCACCCATTATTAACGGTGCATAGTAAATTCAATAAAGGCTTTAATGTTATCACAGATAATGATGACTTAATCTTTATTGGAACAGATGATAATGGTATGTTTCCGTTTGGTATTACGGTAGATCAACAAACTAGAGATGATATATTACAACAAATTGAAGTCGGAAGTGTGATGACAGTTAAGCATCAGACGATACAATTTGCAAATAACATACAATTACGCTGGAAAGTAGCTCAACATGAATTGTTATTGCAGCCTGAAGTTGTTCGCTTAGAACAACTTCAGCAAGCAATAGCACATTATGACTTTTCAGACTTTGATGATAGTGATTTTAGTAAAGCACGCATGAAGCAAGTATTAAAAGCTCTAATAACTGATGATGTAGCTGTAACTAGTGAACTGCAATTTCTAATTGGTAGAGGCCAAGGGTTAACACCAACTGGAGATGACATATTATCTGGGATATTAGCAATACACTATGTTACACCTTTTATAGCACAGCATCATCTAGATGATATTGCGCATTTATTAAATCATCAATACACAACGCTCGTGTCTGAAACTTTTTTATACTATGCCATAAATGGTGAGTTTAGTTCTAAAATTATTAAATTACTACACTATCCATCTATTGAAACGATTGAGCAATTATTACAAGTAGGTTCGTCGTCAGGTAAAGATACTTTGTATGGCATCTACTTGGCACTTAATATGAGGAGTGAGATAGATAATGGGTAAAAATATAGTGTTAGCACTAGGTGGTAATGCAATTTTACAACCTAAACAAGAAGCTACATATCAGAATCAATATAATAATGTATATTCAGCTGCGCGTAGAATGGCAGAATTGAAAAAAGTTGGACATAATATTGTCATTACACACGGTAATGGCCCACAAGTTGGCAATATTATTACACAAAATGAAATTGCTAAAGATTATGTTGAACCATTACCGATTTATGCGTGTAATGCTGAATCGCAAGGTTTTATTGGTTTCATGTTAGAAAAAGCTTTGAAAAATCACTTAAATGATATGCGTATTGATAGCAATGTTGTTAGTTTGTTAACAATGACTGAAGTAGATAAAGACGATAAAGCTTTTGATAATCCAACTAAACCCATTGGTGTCTTCTTTGATAAAGAAGAAGCTGAAGCATTAGAACGTCAATATGGTTATGTGATGTCAGAAGATGCTGGTAGAGGCTATCGTCGTGTAGTTCCTTCGCCAGAACCTTTAGTTATTCATGGTGTTGAACAAATTAAAACATTAATTGAGCATCAAGCTATCGTTATTTCATCAGGTGGTGGTGGTATTCCAGTCTATAAAGATGCTAAAGGTGATATTCAAGGTGTTGAAGCGGTTATTGATAAAGACCGTTCAGGTTTAAAATTAGCTGAACAAGTTGACGCTGATGTCTTTATGATGTTAACAGATGTTTCTAATGTTTATATTAACTATGGTAAAATGAACGAAGAAAAATTAGAAACGATTACTGTATCACAAGCAAAACAATATGTAGATGAAGGACAATTCCCAGCAGGTAGTATGTTACCTAAAATGGAAGCTGCTATTCGTTTTGCTGAAAGTGGCAAAGAAGCGATAATCTGTTCTTTAGATGATGCTATTGAAGCAGCTGAAGGTAAAGCAGGTACACGTGTAGTTGCAGATTAGTTATAAAGTTGGATCGTTCAAACAGTACATACTGTTGAACGATTCTTTCAATTTTTTGACCATAAAAATGATAATGTTTGAATGGACTCATTAAAGTTGAAGGAATGTTAATTTAGAACAGGGAAGGAGTTTTAATATGGATCAGCCCTATAAAGTACATAGGCTACAAGAAAATTGGGGACTCATGATAGCTATCGTGTTAATTGCATCTACACTACGTGCACCATTAACATCGGTAGGACCAGTCATCGATGAAATTAAAGAAGTGATGCATATTAATAATGGTATTGCAGGTATACTAACAACAATTCCTTTATTAATATTTGCTATCGTTTCACCGTTAGTTTCTAAAGTAACGGCCAAATTAACAATGTCACGAACAATTACGTATGCCATGATATTATTAATTGTTGCACTTATTTTAAGAGTATCAGGAGATTTTACGTTATTTATTGTTGGTACCATATTAATAGGGATAGCTATTGCTTTTGGTAACGTGATGTTACCAAGTTACATTAAATGGTATTTTCCATTACAAATTGGTGTAACGACAGGGATATATAGTGGTACGATGAATTTTACAGCAGGTGTAGGTGGGGGGCTTAGTGTACCTCTGTCTGAAATGTCACCGTTAGGCTTTAGATTATCTTTATCTTTCTGGGTCATTTTAGCCGTACTTGCATTGATTTTATGGCTGCCTAGAGCTAAAAATGGTATTAAACTTGAACAACAAACAGCAGCTGCCACTGAAAAGGAAAATGTTAAAAAAGTAAATATAACTAAATCAAAATTAGCATGGTTAGTCGCTTTAACCATGGGCTTCCAATCTATGGTATTTTATACGGTAGTTGCGTGGGTACCATCTATTCTTGTTGATCGTGGTCTATCATTTGCCACAGCTGGTTATTTATTAATGCTTAACCAATTTTCACAAGTGCCAATGACATTTACCTTCCCAATTATTGCATCTAAATTGAAAGATCAACGTATTCTAGTTAGTATCATTACGATTTTATTCTTAGTTGGTTTCGGACTGTTCTTTACACAATCATTAACATTATTAGTTATTGGTATGATCATTGCCGGACTAGCGATGGGTGCATGTTTCAGCTTGTGTATGACTTTCTTTTCAATACGTGCGCGTACACATGGCGGCAGTATTTCATTATCTGGCTTCGGTCAGTCTATCGGTTACTTAATTGCTGCAGTAGGCCCATTCTTAGTAGGTTATTTACATGACCTGACAGGTAGCTGGGTATCAGGTATTATTGCCTTAATTATTATGTCTATATTGTTCTTTATCGTAGGTTATCCATCTGCTAAAAATAAAGTAATTGAAGACGAAACACATAGTTAAACAACATCAAAGGTAGTTATGAACAAGCGTAACAATTCATGTTATTGCAATGTCATAACTACCTTTTTATAGTTTTATTATTTTTTATGGCTGATAAATAAATAGTGAATAGTTATATATCAATCCAATTTGGCAGAGAGCTCTTTATTATAGTTCTGTCATTTTCAAGAATAATTTATAGTGTATCGATGAAAATTTAGCAGTCTAATTAATTACGAAATGTTACTTTAATTAAAGTATGAATTAACATATTCGCAAACTGTGTTGATTTGTTCTTTAAATGAACCGTTGAATTTGTTATCAAAAAAGGCACTGCCTATGGTAAACGCCCATGGTGACACAGTTTTAATGAAATCTAATTTATCGTAACTATCAATACTACCAGCTACACACACAGGTGCTTCAATTTGTTGTACAAATGAACGTATTAATAATGGTGCATCACCCGTATAGCGATAACCTAATAAATCAAACCCGTAGATACCCTTTTTTATATTTTGATTAGCAGTAGTAATAATATCATCAATATCCCCATGTAAAATAGAAGGTCTGTCGCTAATATCACCAGCAAATGGTAAATATTTAATGTTGTTTTGTTGACAATACGTATTAATTGAATCGAAATAAGTGGTTCCCATAAGGACATCACAACCACAGTATTTTGCTAATTTAGCACCTTCAAGGCATTCTGGCTCTGTATATTCAACAATTTCTAAAAATGTTGTCTTATCACAACGCTTCATATAACTAAATAATGCTTTCATCTCTTCTACAGCTAATCCCTTATCTTTAAATCCCCAAAATTTTGCTTGAGCATCTTTACATTCTTCAAAAATTTGTGGCGCATTTGCTACTGTATAATCATTATGCGTTAACATGACTATTAATTCTGTATTGTTCAACATATAATCCCCTTTAGTTAAAATAAACTTATTATTATGTATGTAATTGACATATTTTCTTTTAAAGTTTACACTCATATATGTTTATAAGCAACATATTTATAAAAATATAAAACATAAAAATAATGTTAACAGGATGTGTTTAATTTGAAGAAATATAAAAATAATCTTTTCCCAGATGCTTATGCTGATAGTGTTAATGATATAGACTTTCAAAAACTATATGATTTGGGGTATCGTGGCATTATTTTTGATATTGATAGTACTCTTGTGCCACATGGTGCAGAAGTAACTAAAGATATAGAGTTACTGTTTGAAGACATTCATGCCATTGGTCTACAAACATTATTTTTATCTAATAATAGTGATGAACGTATTGCACTATTCAATGAGAATATTCAGACACAATATATTCCGATGGCAAATAAACCGAATACGATTAATTATTATAAAGCACTAGACATGTTAAATATGGCACCTTCAAACGTTATTGTGATTGGTGATCAAATATTCACAGATATTTTAGGGGCGAATCGTAGTGGCATTAAAAGTATCATGGTGAAATACTTATTACATGAAGGTGAAACAACTATTGGTAAAAAGAGGAAAATAGAACATGCATTGTTGAGTCTTTTTAAGCTGCAACAACGTGTCTCAACCACAACATTACCAGTGATGAAAAAGACGCAAGAGAAAAAACGTTTGAGCGAAAGAAGTCCATTATTATATCAAGCAGCTGTAACAAAAGAAACATTACGTCGACATCTGAATAATAAATTAACTAAGAAAGTGTTTGCGACACATCAACAAACACAATTATTACCTAATCAAATTTATTCATACACATCCAATTTAATTAAGACAGGTAAAGGTATTGATCCAGAGCTTCAATACAATAAAGCGTATAATATTGATAAATCGGCAGCCAAAATAAATGGGATTGTTATACGACCTGGGGAGACATTTTCATTTTGGAAGCTTGTAGGTAAAGTTAATAAGAAAAACGGCTATAAAGACGGACGTGTCATTGTTAACAATCAAGTTCAAGCGGGAACGGGTGGAGGCTTATGTAACCTAGCTAATACAATTAACTTACTCATTTTACATAGTCCGTTAACCATTACAGAATTTCATCATCATTCAGATGCATTAGCGCCGGAACAAGGTGAAAGAAAGCCGTTAAGTAATGGTACATCTGTATCTTATAATTATGTAGATTATTGCTTTAAAAATGACACAAACCAAGCAATGCAATTATGCTTATGGGTAGCAGACAACCAACTACATGCCACTCTACGCTCGGAAGAACCTATACCATATGAATATGACATAGTCGAAGAGCAGCATCGTTTTGACAAAGAAAACGACAAATATTATAGAAAATCACAAATCTATAAAGTAACTAAAGAAAAGACTTCAGGTAAATTGTTAGATAAAACTTTGGTGTGGGATAACCGATCAGAAGTTATGTATGATTACGACTTAATTCCACAAGAACAAATTGTAAATCATTAACCAAAGTTAGCTTTCTAAAATTAGACGAATTGTGTCTGATTAAAGAAAGCTATTTTTTGTATTTCTAAAAATATAAAAAATAGGTATAATAAAAATATAAAAAAGTTGCGATTATAAATAAAGGGGATATTATGATGAAGTTTAAATATGTAGCAAGTGGTTTAACAGCAGCAGCATTATTATTAACAGCATGTGGTAATAATGACAGTGATAGTAAGGATAGTAAAGTGAATGATAGTACGACGACAAAGGATGATAAATTATCAAAATCACAACAAGAACATTCAAGTAAAGCGTCTAGTAGTAAATCGAATAGTAAGTCATCTTCAAGTGATAATCATCAATCATCAGATTCTAATAAAGCATCTTCTAAATCATCGATGACAGCAGATAATTTAGATCAACAGCATAAATTAGCCTTAGCATTATTTGATAGTAATGCTGGCCAATACAGTATTACAGCCCAAGAGTTGCAAGCAGGTGAATTTACAGGGTCATTTACTGGTAATAATCCGCATCAAACAAAACCAATAAGTAAATTGCAATTAAATAAAACGAATAGTGTTAAGAATGTTCCTGCAGGAGTGAGTATATATATTGTTGATCAAAGTAAAGGTTCATTTCGTACAGTGATTGCAATTAGTCGTGATGAAGTAATTATTGCAGGTACACAAAGTGAACTTACTTATCAAAGTATGCAAAAATCAGGACAAGTATATAAAGTAGATGATTTGATTAAACGATTTGGTGATGAACCTGATTTAGATAGTGTAGCAAGTAAGATTTCTATTAGTGATCAGCTATCAGATGCAGAAAGTGAGGCAACATCAAATAGTTCAAGCGATGATGACGACTCTGATACATCTTCAAACAGCTCAAGTGATGACGATGATAGTTCAAGTGATACAACAGTAACACGTGCCAATGTTATTGATAAAGTTGAAGATTATGAAGGTCATAAGTTAGATACTGATGAATACACATTTAAAGAACCAGAACAAATGGGTGATGGTAAATGGGGCTTTTCATACACTGATAAGAGTGGTGACTTAGCTGGGTCTTACATTATTGATCAAGATGGTAACGTGACTAAATATGATGAGCACGGTGATGAAATTTAAGTTGACTGCCATAATAAATTCGGTTGATGGCGCAAAGCAATCGAACACGTTAAATTAATAACAAAATAGCCTTTATGCCTGTCAATGTTATCTCATTAAGAGATGTAGTGACAAAGCATAAAGGCTTTTAATTAGGTTCTCTATAAAATTAGAATGATGCATCATTTGTTGTGATTGATGCGCGAGTTAAAAAAACAGCAAGTCTTTAATTAGTCGTCATAATTATGTTGTAATTTACGGAGTTCATCTCTTGTTTGGCGTTCTAATCCTTCGCCATAATCCATCATCTGAACAATATCTTTAAAGGCAGCTTCCGGGATAGCCAAGTCATCTAGTTCAGCCATTGTAAATTTGAGATCGATATCTTGAGGTCGATGGTCAGCTAATTTATGGACGAAATCTGGTTCAGTGACAAATGGAGAAGACATGCCTACCATATCAGCATTTTGTAGTGCATCTAATGCTGACTCAGGAGAGTTAATACCACCACTAGCAATAAGTGGTAGACGTCCATTTAAGTGTTCGTACACCACTTGATTGACACGGCGACCAAAATGCTTGCCAGGTGTACGACTCGTATTTTGATATATATGGCGTCCCCAACTCGCAATAGCTAAATACTGAATGTTGGCTACGTCCATAACCCAATCAATATATTGGTTGAATTCGTCGATGGTATAGCCTAAATCACTGCCACGAGTCTCTTCAGGCGTTGCTCTAAACCCTAAGATGAAATCTGACGGTGCATAATGATCAATGACTTCTTGGACGGCTTGCATGACTTCTAAACCAAAGCGAGCACGGTTAGCTAACGTATCCTTGCCGTATTCATCGGTACGTTGATTTGAAAACGTAGATAAGAACGTTTGAATTAATAAGCGTTGGGCGATAGAAATTTCAACACCATCAAAGCCAGCTTCAATGGCACGACGTGTTGCTGCTTTATAATCTTCAATGACACTGTTAATTTTATCGGTTGTCATAGCAATAACTTCATGTTCAATAGGAGAATGTAACTTCATAGGACTTGGACCATACACTTTGCCGTAGTTCCTAATAGCTTGGTTAGAAAAACGACCAGCATGTGCGAGTTGAATAATAGCGATATTACCATCTTGCTTCATGGTATCGGCCATCTTCGTCAATCCTGGAATACAATCATCGCTAGCAATGTTAAAGCCATATTCAAATAATTGACCATACGGTTCTATATATGCTGCACCTGTGACTTGCATACCTGCACTATTTGATCGTCTAGCAGCATAACGTAAATCTTCATTAGTAATATGACCATTTTTAGTAGAAGAATTGGTAGTCATCGGCGATAAGACGAAACGGTTAGCTACTTGAATACCATTAGGTAATTGCAGAGGTTGTAATAATGGTTCGAATTGATTCATGAGTGTCTCTTCCTTTACTATTCATTAATAGTTTCAACGTAACATGCTTTATATGAATAATCAATGACAGTAAGGCTAGTTAGAAAAGTAATTGTGACAACAAAGTCATAACAGTCGAGCCTGGGACATAAAGCATTTATACTTAATATTAAGCATTTGGCAGTAACTGTCTGATTTGTAAAATGTTGATTTATCAACGTTTTACAAACCTAGTCAGTTTTGCCGGGGTGGGACTACGAAATAATTTGTTTTGAAATAATTATTTCTGTCCCACTCCCATATTAGAGATAAGAACGGAATTTTTAAAATGAAAACAAGGCAAAACCATATAAAATTTAATTGAAAAACGTTATCATAGAGATGGGTAATAATATGGGGAACGTCATTCATAGCAAAGCTTAATTGGAATTTGGAGATGAGGAATTGGTTAAGTTAAGTGTATTAGATTATACAGTTATTGATGAAGGGAAAGATGCTGAATCTGCATTGCAAGATTCGCTTAATGTCGCGCGATTAGCGGACAAATTAGGCTATTCACGTATATGGTTTACTGAACATCATAATGTCCCAGCATTTGCCTGTGGTAGTCCTGAATTAATGATGATGCAGACATTGTCTCAAACGACGCATATTCGTGTCGGTTCAGGTGGGGTGATGTTACCTCATTATCGTCCTTATAAAGTGGCTGAGCAATTTAGAATGTTAGAAGCGCTCCATCCTAATCGTGTAGATTTAGGTATAGGTAATAATCCAGGTACTGCAGTTGTCAGAAGGGCATTAGATGGAGAACATCCTCAATATGCAGACTATCATCAAAGTATTGAGCAACTGCGACAATATCTTACAGCAAGCGGTCCTGCGACTACTAACACAGCAATTGCACAACCAGAGATTAAACATACTCCAGAGATGTGGTTGCTAAGTGGCAGTACGACATCAGCAACTTTTGCAGCAACACAAGGTATGGGTTTAGCAGTCGCGACATTTTTATTGCCGGATGAAGATAAAATTATGGCAGCACAACAAAATGTGGCGTTATATCGTCAACAATTTCAAAAGACAGCATTAAATATGCAACCATCTGTTGCGATTACTGCCTTTGTAGTTGTAGCAGATAGCGATGAAGAGGTCGCTCAACTACAACACGCCCTAGATGTATGGTTATTAGGTAAAGATAACTTTGCTGAGTTCAAGCGTTTTCCTTCATTTGATACTGCGCAACATTATCAGTTAACTGCGCGTGATAAAGAAATGATAGCGAATAGTCGTGCGCGTATTATAGCAGGAACCAAAGATGAAGTTGCCACAAAACTTGATCAATTTGTTGCACATTTTGATGCTGATGAAGTGATTGTTGCACCATTAATTCCAGGTGTTAAAGCTCGTATGAGGACACTAGAATTACTAGCTGACATATATTTATAACAATACTAAATGGAAACAAGAAAGGAAGATTATTAATGAAAAAATTAGCAAATTATTTATGGGTAGAAAAAGTTGGAGATTTATATGTGTTTAGTATGACACCAGAATTACAAGATGATATTGGTACAGTTGGTTATGTAGAATTTGTTAGTCCAGATAAAGTTAAAGTCGATGATGAAATTGTTAGTATTGAAGCATCAAAAACTGTTATCGATGTACAAACACCATTAGCAGGTACGATTGTTGAACGTAACACTAAAGCTGAAGAAGAACCAGCAATTTTAAATTCTGAAAAACCTGAACAAAATTGGTTGTTTAAATTAGATAATGTCGATAAAGAAGCTTTCAACGCATTACCGGAGGCATAAATGACACAACCAGAAACGAATGAACAACGACTTTTCTATTTAACGAATTATATGTGGCAAGAACTTCATGGTGACAAGCCTTTAGACTTCCCAACTACATTTAATGAACAATGGGAATTATACCGAGGTTTGGCAAATGTTAGACCACCATATAGCGTAAGTAATGCGTATTTAACGATTCAAGATGAATTATTATCAAATTTAAATGCGCAACATGTTGTTACAATCAATGATTTGCAACCTATCGAAGGTGACAATATTTATTTGTGGCAAGGTGATATTACTCGTTTAGCAGTAGATGGCATTGTTAATGCAGCCAATAGTGCATTACTTGGCTGCATGCAAGCCAACCATGATTGCATCGATAATATCATTCATACTAAAGCAGGTGTACAAGTTCGCTTAGATTGTCACGACATCATAACTAGGCAGGGACGTAAAGAAAGTGTTGGTAAGGCAAAATTGACGTCAGCATATAATTTGCCAGCACAATATATTATTCATACAGTAGGACCCCAAGTTCGTAAATTGCCAGTATCTGATATGAATCAGAACTTACTAGCTAAATGTTATCTTAGCTGTTTAAAGCTTGCTGACCAACAAGGTTTACGTCATCTTGCTTTTTGCTGTATTTCAACGGGGGTCTTCGGTTATCCGCAACATGAAGCGGCTGATATTGCTATTCATACGGTAAGACAATATTTAGCGCAAACAAAGAGCACTTTGAAAGTTATTTTTAATGTTTTTAAAGATGAAGATTTACAGATTTATGAGGAGGCGTTAGTTAATGGCTGATCATACAACTTGGCAAGCGTTGGCAATGCAGCAACAACAAAATGATTCAGTTGACCAAGCTGGAGTATTAGCGCAAGCAATCAACGAAGCAGATGCTGTCGTTATTGGTATTGGCGCAGGTATGTCAGCTGCTGACGGCTTTACTTATATTGGTGACCGTTTTACTAATCATTTTCAAGATTTTATAGCGAAATATAATTTCTTTGATATGTTGCAGGCGAGTTTATATCCATTTGGTAGTTGGCAAGAATACTGGGCTTTTGAAAGTCGTTTTATTCAACTTAACTATTTAGATCAACCTGTAGGTGAATCATATATCGCACTGAAGCAGATGATGAGCACTAAAGATTATCATATCATTACGACCAATGCGGATAATGCATTTTGGGCAGCTGATTATGATAAAAATCATGTCTTTCACATTCAAGGTGAATATATTTTGCAACAATGTAGTCAACACTGTCATGCTCAAACATATAGAAATGATGACTTGATTCGTCAAATGGTTCGTGACCAACAAGATATGTTAATTCCATGGGAACTGATACCACATTGTCCGAAATGTGATGCACCGATGGAAGTGAATAAACGTAAAGCTGAAGTTGGCATGGTTGAAGATGATGACTTCCATGCGCAATTAGAACGCTACAATGCATTTTTATCACAACATCAGCAAGGTAAAGTGTTGTATTTAGAAATAGGTATAGGTTATACAACTCCACAATTTGTTAAACATCCATTTCAACGTATGACACGTAAAAATACCAATGCACTTTATATGACTTTAAACAAAAAAGCATACCGTTTACCACAAAGTATTCAATCAAGAACGATACATTTAACAGAAGATATTAGACATTTAATAACTGAAGCACAACGAAAATTGACAACATAGGAGTAGCAGATTATGTATTTAATAGAACCTATCCGCAATGGACAATATATTACTGATGGTGCAGTAGCATTAGCGATGCAAGTATATGTTAATAACCATATTTTTTTAGGAGAAGATATACTCTTTCCTTATTATTGTGATCCTAAAGTTGAAATTGGACGTTTTCAAAATACAGCTATTGAAATTAATCAAGATTACATAGAACAACACGATATTCAAGTTGTACGACGAGATACCGGTGGTGGTGCAGTATACGTAGATTCAGGTGCTGTTAATATGTGTTGTATTTTAGAACAAGATACATCTATATATGGAGATTTCCAACGTTTTTACCAGCCTGCGATTCAAGCATTACACAATTTAGGAGCGATAGATGTAGTCCAAAGTGGTCGTAATGACTTGGCATTAAATGGTAAAAAAGTCTCTGGTGCTGCGATGACATTAATGAACAACCGCATTTATGGTGGCTATTCATTACTATTAGACGTTGATTATGATGCAATGGTCAATGTCTTAAAACCAAATCGTAAAAAAATTGAGTCTAAAGGTATTAAGTCTGTACGTGCACGTGTAGGTCATCTTCGTGAATCGCTAGCGCCTCAATATCAACATATTACAATTGAAGAATTTAAAAACTTAATGGTAGAGCAAATTTTGGGGATTGATGACATCAAAGATGCTAAAAGATATATTTTAAGCGATGAAGATTGGGCAGCAATTGATGAATTAACTGCTAAAAAGTATAAAAATTGGGATTGGAATTATGGACGTTCTCCAAGGTATGAATATAATCGTAGTGAAAAATTATCTTCAGGTACAGTGGATATTACGATTGCAGTAGAACACAATCGTATTGCAGATTGTCGTATTTTTGGAGATTTCTTTGGTCAAGGTGATATGACAGAAGTAGAAGCAGCCTTAAAAGGTACAAAAATGACTAAAGAAGATTTGAGCAATGTCTTGAATACGTTAGATTTAACATATTATTTTGGCAAGATAACAGCAGACGAACTCGTTCAAATGATTTTGAGTTAAATAGAACTGATTAATCACACAGTGACATAAGCGCTGTTGATTAATCAGTTTTTTTAGTTAATACGCTAACAACGTTACCTATGTTACCTATACCTCAAAAATAATACTTATCTAGGGCTGAGACAAAAAGTATTATAAACTTAAAATTAAGCATTTGACAGTAACTATCTGGTTTGTAAAATGTTGATTTATCAACGTTTTACAAACCTAGTCAGTCTTGCCGGGGTGGGATAGAAATAATTTGTTTTGAAAAAATTATTTCTATCCCACTCCTTTTTTATATTTGGTATATATAAATATCAAAAAAATTGCTAAAAACAAAAAGTTTGATTGACTATAAAATTGTTTTAGGTTAACCTAAAAATATTGAAAAAATACATGTATTATAAAGATAAAGGCGGATGTTAAATATGTTGAAAGTTAAAAATTTGGCGGTTCGCTATAATAATGGAACGGAAGCACTTAAAGATGTAACGTTTAATTTAGATAGTGGACAAATATATGGGATTATTGGGCCTAATGGTGCTGGGAAATCTACGTTATTAAAAGCAATAGTTAATTTAATACCACATAAAGGTTCAGTAGAGTTTAATGAACATAATATCTTAAAAGAACTTAAAAACATTTCATATGTAGAACAAAAAAGTAATATTGATACATCATTTCCTATGAATGTCTTAGATAGTGTTGTTGTTGGCATATATCCTAAATTAAAGCCATGGCAATTTGTAACTAAGCAGATGAAACAACAAGCTGAAGATGCTTTAAAGCAAGTTGATATGTGTGATTTTAAAGATAGACAACTAGATGAATTATCTGGTGGACAATTTCAAAGGGTACTTATTGCTCGTACGCTTATTCAACAGACTGATCTTATTTTACTTGATGAACCGTTTGTAGGAATTGATGTCTATAGTGAAGATATTATCATTGATTTATTACATGATTTAGTTGCACAAGGTAAAACGATTTTAATCGTGCATCATGACTTATCTAAAGTGAAGAAATATTTTGATGGTGTCATCATTATCAATAAATCTATTGTGGCTATGGGACCAGTAGATGAAGCATTTACTACAGAAACGTTAAGTGATGCATATGGTACTGGTATCTTTTTACCGTCAGTAAATGATAGTGAAAGTGTAGGTGATAACAGTCATGATTAACTTTATTAAAGATATATTTGAATTTAATTTCTTGCAAAATGCATTGATTACATCCGTTGTGATTGGTGTAATTTGTGGTGTTGTTGGTTGCTTTATCGTATTAAGAGGTTTAGCCCTTATGGGAGATGCCATTTCACATGCAGTGTTACCCGGTGTGGCCATTTCATATATGATGGGAATTAATTTTTTCTATGGTGCTGTGTTATTTGGTATTATGGCAGCTTTAGGTATTGGTTTTGTCAATCAAAATAGTAAAATTAAAAATGATTCTGCCATAGGTATTGTCTTTTCATCCTTCTTAGCACTAGGTGTATTACTAGTGACGAAAGCACAATCAGCGATTGATTTAACTGAAGTATTGTTTGGTAATGTACTGACAGTGAATCAAGAAGATCGCACTTTGACATTTATTGTAGCTGCTGTTGTACTTATATTGATTATTGTCTTTTATAAAGCATTTTTAGTATCTAGTTTTGATCCTACCATTGCACAAGCAGCAGGGATGCCTGTTAAATTAATTCATTATACGATGATGATTTTACTAACATTAGTAACCGTTGCTTCATTGCAAACTGTCGGTGTTATTTTAGTAGTATCATTACTGATTACACCTGCCTCTACAGCGTATTTATTAGCTGAAAAGTTATCGATAATGATTGTGATTTCTGCCTCAATTGGTGCATTGTCATCGATTATAGGGCTATTTTTAAGCGTGCAATACAATTTACCTTCAGGCGTCGTGATTGTCTTAGTTATAACAGTCATTTTCATTATTACGTTCCTATTCGCACCTAAAAATGGTTTACTATGGTTGAAAATAAAGGAGGCTAATAAGTGAAGAAATTAGTGTTATTTACTACATTGATAGCATTATTATTGATACTTGTTGCCTGCGGTAATGAGCCAAAAAGTAAGGTATCAACCGGTGAAGTAGATAAAGATAAAATTCAAGTGGTTACTAGTTTTTCAATGTTAGAAGATATGGCCAAAAAAATTGGTGGTAAACATGTTGATGTCCATAACTTGGCGCCTATTGGTACAGATCCACATGAGTATGAACCGAAGCCAGAAGATATTAAGCATATCGAAAAGGCAGATTTGATTTTATATAATGGTTTGAATCTTGAAGGTGGCAACAAAGGATGGCTTGCTAAGGCTATGAAGACAACAAATTACCCAACAGAAAATGCCATTGAAACGGGTAAAAAGATTAAGCCACAATATTTAAAAGATGACGATGGGCATAAGGAAGTTAACCCACATGCATTTATTGATCCACATGCCGGGGAAGTAATGGTTAAAGCTACAACTCAAGCTTTTATCGACAAGAATCCTAACAATAAAGCTTATTATAAGAAAAATGAAGCAGCATATTTAAAAGAGTTACATCAGATAGAACAAGATTATCAACAACAATTAGGAAGTATACCTAAACAAGACCGGATACTTGTGACGAGTGAACAAGCGTTTCAATATTTAACGTCACGTTATGACTTTAAAGAAGGTTATATATGGCCGATTGATACTGAGGAAAATGGTTCACCTGAACAATTAAAAGGATTGATTCGTTTTATTAAACAGTATAATCCTAAAGTATTATTTATCGAGTCTAATGTAGATAAAAGACCGATGCAAACCGTTTCTGAAGAAACAGGCGTACCAATTTATCATAAACCGATTTATTCTGATGAAATCGGACGCAAAGGTCATGAAGGAGACACATATTTAAGTTACTTGAAATATAATTTGAAAGTGCTGACTGACGGTTTGAAAAGTAAGCACTAAATGATAAAGCATAGGCACTTGTAGTAACTATACTTTGAGTATATTGCTAGCAAGTGCTTTTATTATTTATTTGGGTTCTCTATTTTTCAGGACTGATAAATAAAAAATGAATAATTTAAAATATAAATTATTTTGAAGCCGAGACTCCTGAGGAAGCAGTGCTAGTCGAAGACCGGGGCCCCAACAAAAAGAAACTAATCATTTAGTTTCAACGGACAATGCCAGTTGGGGTAGGCTGAGACAGCACCCTAGGAAGGGACCCAACACAGAAAAACTGGTTATCCAGTTTTTTCATGTAATGCAGGTTGGGCATAGCGAGGCTAAAAAAATAATTATGTATCAGTCCAATTTGGGAGAGAACCACGTTAGTTCAAGGTCTACTGACGACTAGCGTGTGATTAATCATCTCTTTTATAATGAATCGTTTAATATAAATGACGATGACATTTTACTATCATTATTTAAAAATACTGCTATAATAGGTTATCAATTAGAAAGAGAAACAGAGGAGATTATGACATGAATAATAAAGTGCTCGTTACAGGTGGTACAGGATTCTTAGGAATGCGCATCATTGCAAGACTTTTAGAACAAGGGTATGACGTACGAACAACAGTACGTTCTTTAAATAAAGCAGATAAAGTAGTGGAAACAATGCATCGTTATGGCATTGATACAACGAAGTTAAATTTTATTGAAGCAGATTTGTCTAAAGATGTACATTGGGATGAAGCAATGGAAGGATGCACTTATGTCTTAAGTGTTGCGTCTCCAGTATTTTTCGGTAAGACAGATAATGCTGATGAAATGGCTAGACCAGCTATTGAAGGTATTCAACGTATTATGAGAGCTGCACAACATGCAGGTGTTAAACGTGTTGTGATGACAGCAAACTTTGGTGCAGTTGGCTTTAGTAACAAAGATAAATCATCAATAACAAATGAAAGTTATTGGACAAATCAAGATGAGCCAGGTTTATCAATTTATGAAAAATCAAAACTATTAGCTGAAAAAGCAGCATGGAATTTTGTCGACAATGATGACAATACGGTTGAGTTTGCTACAATTAACCCAGTTGCTATCTTCGGTCCGTCATTAGATGAACATATTTCAGGTAGTTTCCATTTATTACAAAATTTATTAAATGGTTCAATGAAACGAGTACCACAAATTCCGTTAAATGTAGTTGATGTCAGAGATGTTGCTGAACTACACATCCTAGCAATGACGAATGAACAAGCAAACGGTAAACGATTTATTGCAACTGAAGATGGACAAATTAATTTACTAGAAATTGCTAAATTAATTAAAGAAAAACGTCCTGAAATTGCTCACAACGTATCCACTAAAAAATTGCCTAACTTCGTCTTAAGTCTTGTTGCAAAATTTAATCACCAAGCAAAAGAAGGTAAATTATTATTAGATATGAATCGTAATGTAAGTAATGAAAGAGCTAAAACATTACTAGGTTGGGAACCCATTGCAACGCAAGAAGAAGCAATATTAGCTGCCGTTGATAGTATGGTTAAATATCATTTAATTAAATAATAGTAATATAAAAAGTTCTCTCTCCAATTGGACTGATACGAGCTGACCCCAATTAGTAGGAGTAATATAAAAAACATACTAAGATTAGCTGTGAGGAAATCTATGACGATAGATTTTTTCACAGCTATTTTTTATAGTTGTAGAGAGAAGTAGACTGTGCAGGCT